>CAZIAG010000194.1:0-7375 GCA_964537375.1 uncultured Roseivirgaceae bacterium | reverse complement strand
AAATCATTCGAAACATGGATCGGGGAACCTGGGAATATGTGGTCCACTTAACCTGGCCACCCCTCGCACCGCTGCTTGCCCGTACGTATCGGAATGTGCCCCACCAGGCCGGAAATAATGTACGGTTTTCCACAATTCAACAAACAATCTTTCGACTGTTTCGGATAATATGGATTCGTATACACCTGATTAACAGATTATTACTGGTTTTTGGATTATTTTGTCACAATCTTTGTTTCGTATATTTCGTATACAATGAGTACATTGTATACATTGGAGTACTACTACCCGGACGCATGAACGCAACGCCATGAACCCAATCGATGAAACCAAGAAGCCTTCAAAGGAAGAGCAACAAATTGCTTTGGAATCCTACGACGCCCTGGCTTCCGTACTGAAGCAGATTTCTTCCAGAAACCCGGAGATCGAAATCGAAGAAACCGGTGCAAGGATCAAGATCCCCATTCGGACGCTACAACTGTTATCCAAAATTTTGCAGGCCACTGCCCAGGGCAAACCTATTTCGATTGTGCCGTTAGCGATGGAAATGACCACTCAATCGGCGGCAGACTATCTTGGCTGTTCAAGACCGCACCTGGTCAAGCTCCTCGAGGAAGGAGTGATTCCCTTTACAAAGGTGGGCAGGCACAGACGCGTAAAATTCGAAGATATGCAGAAATACAAAAAGGCCATGAAGGCATCACAGAAAAGGCTTCTGATTGAAATGATGAAGCAAGACGAAGAATACAATATGTATGATTCATAGTACCGTTTCACCTGTGTGCTTGATACATGTGTAATCTATCCCATTGATGTTAGAGATTTGTTGCTTTGGTTTGCCTATTTCGATCTTTATACACCTAAATGGAGCCAGCACGTATTCGATGAATTGCACAGGGTGATGGTCGAGAAGGGTATGTCGAATGAAATTGCAAGGAGACAAATTGATAGAATAAATACCGCTTTTCCTGATGCGATGGTCAACAACTACGAAGAGCTTATCACCACGTTGTCGCTACCTGACGAACGGGATCGCCATGTGTTGGCAGCGGCTATCAAGTCAAATGCAAATCTGATTGTCACAAACAACTTAAAGGACTTTGACGTTGATTACTTGTCGAAGTTTGGGCTATATGCCAAGAATGCTGATGATTTCATCACCGACACAATTGATTTAAACGCTGACTTGGCTGTGAAAGCATTCACCACAATGGTCGCGCACAGGACAAACCCAAGCCTTGATGTATACCAGGTGCTGAATATCCTACGAAATTCGTGGCCTAAAAAATTCAGCCGATTATTTGCACGTCCTGCTTTGACGGACGTCCATTGTCCCCTTGACAAGGGGGACCAACTTGCGCACCAAGTCAGGGGGTTGACCTGTTAGCGCCGGACTCCTTAAGCACAACCTACACCAAGCCCGCCGTGTTAAATTTTGGAAACCCGGAACCTGGAACCCCGACTCCACTTTGTCCCGTCCCGATAACTTCCATCGGGAGCTATCGGGACGTCGGAGCAAGCGCTGAACCTTCTCCTATCGCGAGTTCCTCCTTTTTTCGCTTTCTTCCACCAAAGCGCCCAGATCAGCAGCCGGCCTTATCTCCCAGCATCCTCGTTCACGCAGGATTCGCATAGAGGGATGATTCGACATCAACCGAATCGCGTGGTTGAGGTCGGTGGCTTCCAGGATCATAATTCCACCGATCTGCTCCTTCGTTTCAGCAAAGGGACCGTCAGTAACGGCTACTTTGCCGTTTTGCCATCGCAACGTCGTAGCATTCTCAGAACCTTGCAATGCTTCACCGCCAGCAAAGTGGCCGTTTTTTTGAAGTTCTTCATCGTAGGCAAAACACTCATCCATCATGGCTTGTTGTTCTGCTTCGGTGGATGATGCCCATTCCTTTTCATTAATGTATCCAAGACAAACGTATTTCATGGTAATAGATTTATTATGATGTTGGTTGAATTTCTTCGCCGTCAAGATTCCGTTATTGCCCGGTCTATCCGTCCGATACGCGAGTTACCGAACCCATATTATTCTTTTTTTCCGAACCGGAGTATCACACCTCCAGTCGTTAGTGGCTGACTGGACAGCAGTGACAGATTCCTTGACGAGGTCCCTGGTTTGAACAAAGGTGTTCCGTTGCCGAGGATAACCGGCGCGACGACAATGCGGTATTCGTCGAAAAGATCGTGATTGATCAACGTCTGCGACAGGTCTGCGCTTCCGAACACATACATTTCCCCGTTTCCCTCGGCCTTTAAACGGGCGATCGCGGTGGATGCATCCTCGTTGATGAGCGTCGTGTTTTGCCAGTCGGCCTCCTTTAAGGTCTTGGAGAAAACGATTTTCGGAATGCTGTTCATCAGCCGGGCAGTTTCACCCTCCGCTTTCTTCCAGTAGTCCGCCATGCCCTCGTAGGTGACCCTGCCAAAGACAATATAGTCGGCCGACCGCAATTGTTCATGGCCGAATTTCTCAACCTCCGGTCCCCAGATCGAATCGTGAAACGACAGGTCCCATTTTTCTTTTCCTTCAAAATAGCCGTCAAGGGTGGCTACGTTCCACATGATTAACTTTCTCATGTCCGTTGCTTTTTGGTTTAACATCGATTTTGTCTGTATTCACCAGGTAGTCGAACAACGAGACACGAAATCGACAACGATCTGAAAATTTTTTTTGGAACCGGGCGTTACGGCCCCAGTTCCCGGAGCTTTCGTTCAATAAGACGACGTTCGGGCTCCTGTTTGGCCAATACTAGCGCGCGTTTCCAGGATGCGCGTGCTTCATGCATTCGGCCGACTTTCCGGCACAACTCGGCCCGGGCGGAGTGCGCCAAATGGTAGTTCGCCAGTTCGCCGCGGTCCAATATCGAATCGATCAAATGTAGTCCCATATTGGCGCCATCATGCATGGCTACAGCCACTGCGCGATTCAACTCAACGATCGGCGAAGGGTTTATGCGCAATAACCTTGAATAGAGCACCGCTATCTGTGCCCAATCCGTATCCTCCGCCTTTTTCGCTTCGGCGTGCAATGCGGCGATGGCAGCCTGTAGCGCATAGGGGCCCGGTGGTTTGGATTTGAAGGCCTGCTGTACCAGCGCCAGTCCTTCGTCGATCATGTTGCGATCCCAAAGCGATCGGTCTTGTTCTTCCAGGAGTACAAGGTCGCCCTCCGGGGTCGTGCGCGCTGCCCTGCGGGATTCGTGTAAGAGCATGAGAGCCAATAGGGCAGTCACCTCGGGATCGGGCAGCAGCTCTTGCAAGAGCCTGCCGAGTCGTATCGCTTCGCTGGAGAGATCGGCCCGTGTTAGCGACGCACCTGCCGAGGCATAGTACCCTTCGTTAAACACCAGGTAGATCACCTGGAGTACCGACGCGAGCCGATGGGGCAATTCATTTTGTTGCGGTACTTGGAAAGGGATCTTCGTTTCGCGGATTTTTGCCTTACCCCGGACGATCCGCTGAGCAATGGTAGGTGGAGTGGCCAGGAATGCGCGGGCGATCTCTTCAGTGGTGAGGTTGCAAACTTCCCGCAACGTCATGGCTGTACGTGTTTCCAGTGACAGCGCGGGATGGCAGCAGGTGAAGATCAGTCGGAGTACGTCGTCTTCGATCTCTTTATCCACTTCGGACGGGTCGGCAGCATCCGCTTCCACTTTCCCGGCTTGCTTTTCCTGCAAAGGATCGTACTTCGACTGGCGCCGCATTCGGTCAATGGCCTTGAACCTACCCGTTGACACAAGCCACGCGCGTGGATTGGAGGGCACCCCGTGTTCCGACCATTGTTCAAGCGCAGTCTTGAATGCATCATGCAGCGCATCTTCAGCCACGTCGAAGTCGCCAAGAAGGCGGATCAATATAGCAAACACGGTACGCGACTCTTTGCGATAGATCTCATCCAATATCTGGCGAATATGTTCAGGCGAGTTCTGCATAGTACGAATTTAAGGCTACTCCCTGAATATCCTTGCATGGAACCAGGTGACAAGCCGTATTGTTTTGCGAATAGTTACATTTTCTATCCCGAATGCTGCGGTATCGTCACAAACTCATCAGGTTTTCCTGATTGCCTTTGCGATTCTCCGACCTAAAAAACTTCAAACACCATTATATATATGAGCGACAGGAAGTACGACGTAATCGTTATTGGAGGAAGCTACGCAGGACTTTCCGCCGCCATGTCACTAGGACGTTTACGGAGAAAGGTTTTGGTCATCGACTGTGGACTCCCGTGCAACCGACAGACACCACACGCTCACAATTTTATCACACAAGACGGACAAACTCCCGCAGCGATTGCAGCCAAGGCCCGGGAACAAGTTAGCGTCTACGACACGGTGATGCTGTTGAACGGACTGGCCGTTAGCGCGTCAAAAGATCAGCATGGATTTTCTATAAGCACCGGGGAGGGGCAGTCGTTCGAAGGAAAGAAGCTCGTCATCGCGACGGGGATTAAGGACATCATGCCCGATGTAAAAGGGTTTAGTGAATGCTGGGGTATTTCCGTCGTGCATTGTCCCTATTGCCATGGGCATGAACTTCGGGAAAAGAAGACCGCCATCATGGCGAATGGCGAGAAAGCATTCCACCTTGCGTCGCTTGTGAGCAACCTTACGGGCGACATTACTGTGCTTACGTCGGAAACGGCCGACTTTCAGGCGGAGCAAATGGAAAGACTTGGCCGGCGTAAGATCAGGATTGTTGAAGCAAGAGTTAAGGAGATCGTGCACCGTGGAGGATATGTGGAAAGCATCGTGTTTGAAGACAACTCCAGCATGGCCTTCGACGCGGTGTACGCCGCGGTACCGTTTGTACAACACAGCGACATCCCGGTGGCATTGGGATGTGAGCTTACGGAGAACGGCCACATCAAAGTTGACGGAGCGGGCAAGACGACGGTCGATGGCGTGTTTGCCTGCGGCGACAATTCGTCGATGATGCGGTCCGTTTCCAGCGCGGTGTTTACCGGCAGTATGGCCGGTGCGATGATCAACCGGGAATTGACGGAGGAGGAATTTTGACGGGGTGTGGAGTGTGAGACAGATTTTATCCCTTGAGAATCTTCCCGACCAGCGGTGTTTTGATGAGTCGCCGGAGCGCCCTTGAATGAATTCATGCAGACCGAACCTATACACTCGTCAGGTTCACCGCGGAGGAACTTCACTTGAAGCGGAACGGGACTCCGTATCAGTCGAGGAGAATGCAGGAAGTGGAGGAGATGAGATCATCAATTGAATCGCCGCCGGACCACTCCGATCCTTGCGCAATGCAATATTCTTTCTCCTCGGCATCCTGCTCTGACAGAAAGCTTCCTTTGCGATCTTCGCGTGCTTTGTGTGACAATCAAGCAGGCCGGCTGATGACGGAACCCAGAGGTGCGAAGCGGCCTCCGATAATCGCCGTCATAACCAACGAACAAGCCCGAACAGCGACTCCACTGACATTTGATTTGAATTGACCATTCTATTTCAGTTCCCGGGAAGCGCGACCAAACGCGAACTGGATTTCGAACGCTGCCGGGCCACCTCGGCTGGTCAAAAGGCCCAATCCAAGTCACAAAGGCCAATCCGTTTTCTCCATTGATCGTCGACTACCGACTAGTCCGGAATCTCCGGCTCGACCAGCCTCGCAAGTTTCTCCAGCGACTCCTGCCAACCGAGGTAACACATTTCCGGGGGAATGGCGTCCGGAATACCCTCCTGTTTAATGTTCAATTCCGTTCCGGCAATCGTCTTGCGCAACGACACGGTCGTCGTCATTTCGCCTGCAAGATTAGGATCATCAAATCGTTCCTTGTATTGCAGTAATTCGTTTGGTTTGAATCCAGTGTACGTTCTGCGAAATGAATGGCTGTTGCCTGTCGAAAAGTTTTCGAACGAGGCACTGAACGCACCACCCTTTTTTGCATCCATTTCGTGTACGGTGCAAATGAATCCATAGGGCGGTATCCACGTGGCCATGGCAGAAGCTTTTGTAAAAGCGCGGAATACTTTTTCCGGCGAGGCTTTTAACATCCTGTGAAGGGCAACATCGTTAGGCATGATTTTAAAATTTTAGTGTTAGTTAGTCTTGTCAAAATCGATACCCAAATATGGAGAGGCTATTGGTCAGATGACGGTTGTCGATGCGACAGATTAAGAGGGCATTTGCGGCAACCTTGACTGTGCCGGGTAGGCAGGAAACCGGAAATCTATCTAGATTCATATCTTTGCGGGGCAACCAGCTTTACGATGAACTTCAATCTTGACAATGCACTCGACGTCCTGCGCCGTACGCCGGAGGTGCTGAGCGCTATGTTGACGGACATTTCCGAAGAATGGACTACGAAGAATGAAGGTCCCGATACATGGTCCGTATTCGACATCGTTGGACATCTTGTTCATGGAGAAAAGACGGATTGGGTCCCGCGCATGGAGATCATTCTCGCCTGTGACGGAGATCATCAGTTTCAACCTTTCGATCGGTTCGCCCAGTTCAGGGAAAGCCAGGGGAAAACATTGCATGATCTGCTGACCGAGTTCAAAGACCTTCGTCAACGAAGCATCGACATCCTTCTTTCGAAACGATTGCAGGAGTCCGACCTCGAACGCAAAGGCATTCACCCCGCTTTCGGCGAAGTGACCCTGCGACAGCTGCTTTCAACCTGGGTTGTCCACGACCTGAATCACCTGGCGCAGATCTCGCGTGTGATGGCGTTTCAGTATAAGGAAGCGGTCGGTCCGTGGATCGAGTATTTGGGCGTCTTAAAACGGGGTAGATAAAGGGGTTTCCGACCTGGCCCAAGGGTACCAAGGCCCAGGGTTTTGTTTATATCGGCATTGTGATCATTGCGTCTAAGTTTGGGGGCATTCTTTATTCTCCATCACCGGGCGCCTTGAGTGAGCAGTAAGAATTTTCGTCACCAATAAAGTCTGTACGACGAGCGGAGTCTGCCCGTGCTGCCCTGGGTTTTCAAATCCCAAGGCCGACGTCCCAAGGTTCCAAGGTCCAAGTCCCAAACCCCAAAGCCCAAGGTCCAAATTGAAGGACACAGAATTTTCGAGCCAGATGCTGCATAGCCACTCCGTTACCCGTCGAGAGTAACAGTCTACAGCAACCGTCTACAGTCCACCTGCTGCACTAACGCAAGGGTTTAGCACAACGTTGAGACACGGTTGCAGGAATTGGTAAGGTTTGGCAAGAATTCGCACGAAATGGCAAAACTTTGTTTGATTTGGTAAGATTCGGCAAGAATTGGTACGACCTGGTAAAATTTCGCACGATTTGGTAAGATCTGGCAGAAATTGATTTAGCTGAGTTAGCGATTTGCGTTCCTTCGCGCTCGAGTAAACACGAATCCCCCTCGAGACCAGCCCGGAGATGGACCGGA
>CAZIAG010000193.1:0-7377 GCA_964537375.1 uncultured Roseivirgaceae bacterium | reverse complement strand
AAATCCCCGCCAATTTTCAGATCATAGCCAGTACGCCTTCCGTGAAAGTGGCCGCGTTCAAGGTTGATGGAAAGGAGGTCTACGGGATCCAATTCCACCCGGAAGTAACGCATACCCTTGAGGGCAAGAATCTCTTGAGAAATTTCGTTGTCCATATATGCGGATGTGCCCAAGACTGGACACCGGATCAATTCGTGGAGGCTACCGTGGCTGATTTGCGAACCCGTTTGGGTAACGACAAGGTGGTAATGGCCCTCTCCGGCGGCGTCGACTCGACCGTCGCGGCAACGCTCATTCACCAGGCCATCGGAGGAAACCTTCACTGCATTTTTGTCGATAACGGACTGTTGCGAAAAAATGAATTCAGTCAGGTGCTCGAATCTTATCGGCACATGGGTCTCAACGTCAAGGGAGTCGATGCAAAGGAACAATTCTATAATGCGCTGAAGGGCCTGGAAGACCCGGAGGCAAAGCGCAAAGCCATCGGCAGAACATTTATCGATGTTTTTGACCAGGAAGCCCACAAGATCTCGGATGTTAGATGGCTTGGGCAGGGTACGATTTACCCGGATGTGATCGAGTCGGTATCTGTGAAGGGACCGTCTTCAACCATCAAGTCGCACCACAATGTTGGCGGATTGCCCGAGAAGATGAAGCTCAAGGTAGTGGAGCCACTCAACACACTTTTTAAGGATGAGGTTCGTATCGTGGGCAAGACGTTGAACATTGACCCCGCCATTCTCGGCAGGCATCCGTTTCCAGGGCCTGGGCTTGGGATTCGTATTCTTGGTGAGATCACGCCGGAAAAGGTTCAGATCTTGCAGGAGGTGGATGATATTTTTATCCGTGGACTCAAAGAGCACGGATTATATGACAAGGTCTGGCAGGCAGGGGCGATTCTCACGCCCCTTCAATCTGTCGGCGTGATGGGAGACGAAAGGACATATGAACGCGTGGTGAGCCTTCGTGCGGTCACGAGCACGGACGGGATGACTGCAGACTGGGCACATTTGCCTTATGAGTTCCTGGCTGAAGTTTCCAGTGATATCATTAATCGGGTCAAAGGCGTCAATCGTGTCGTCTACGATATTAGTTCCAAGCCACCGGCCACGATTGAATGGGAGTAGGAGTTACAGTTTAAGCGGTGATACGATGATGAAACGCATTCTGGTTTTTTGCTTTTTTGTTGTCCCGGTGACGGTCTTTGCACAGCTGGATTTCAACAAGCAGTACGAAAACGCGAAGACCTTTTTCGAAGAAGGCAAATATGGTCTTGCGATGGAAAGCCTGAAACCGCTGATCCCGTATGACCAAAATAATCCGTATTCGGAATACGCATCCTTCTATTATGCACTCGCAGCCTATCATCAGGGGTATCTTGCCGTCGCCAAGGATATGCTGAACCAGATTCGGACGGTCCATCCCAACTGGGACAAAATGGATGAGGTGAACTTCTGGATCGGTAAGATCCACTTTGATAACGGCGATTATTTCCAGGGTTTGAAGGTGTTCGAATCGATCAAGGACAAGGCAATCCGAAAAGACATCGAAACCGTAAAGGCAGCCAGATTACCGTCGATTACGGACGAGGAGACCCTCCGGATGATGATGGAAGACTATCCACGCGACTCGACAGTAGCACGATCCCTGGCGAATCTCCTTGCACGTAACCTTGGTGATGATGCGGCGCGACAGGAATTGGAGGATTTGATCAAACGTTTTGAATTCAATAGGAGCGAATTTATTCCGGAGGCTCCCAGCACAGTGCACAAGGAGCGTTATGCTGTTTCGCTTCTGATGCCGTTTGACCTTCGGACCCTGACTCCGGCCCCTGGTAGAAAGAACAATCAGGTGATACTCGACTTCTACGAGGGAATGAAGTTGGCGCTCGACAGCCTGAACGCTGAGGGAATCGAAATCAGCCTGCGGGCCTATGACACCCAACGCGATGCCGAGCGGATCAAAGCCTTGCTTGACACGGAGGAGTTGAAGACAACCGATCTGATCGTGGGTCCGCTTTTCCTCGATGAGACGGCTATTGTGAAGGAATTTTCCGAAACGTATGGGATAAACGTTATCCATCCGTTCTCACGCAGTTCCGATGTTATCGGCACTAACCCTCACTCTTTCCTGTTTCAACCCACCTCTGAGACGCTGGGCGTGAAGTCAGCCGAATTCCTGGCAGCGCACGCCGCGGATGAGAAGGAGTGCTTCGTATTCTACGGGCCCGGCAAGCAGGATTCCGTGCTCGCCTTTAGTTTCATGAAGCACGCGATCGAAAAGGGAATCAACATAATCCACTTTGAACGTGTTGAGCCGCGGGAGTCGCGCATCATCAACGAAATACTTCAAACGCCCACTGAGTTTGATGACTTCAAATACCCGACTGAATACACCCTAAGGAAAGACAGCATCGACTGTATTTTTGTCGCTTCCGATGACCCGGTGATTTATGCAAAAGTAGTTGGGTCTGTGGAAGCGCGTGGAGATTCGATCCTGGTCGTCGGCTCAGAGAATTGGCTTGACGACAATGCGGTCGACCTCGAGACGTACCAATCGCTGCGCGTTGCGCTGGCGGCACCGAACTTCGCAGATCCGGAGAAGCCTGGGTACAAGAATTTCTTTCGGGCTTTCCTTCGTCGATATGGTCGCAAGCCCAGTAAGGTGGCGCAAATGGGCTATGAACTGTTGCTCTTTGTCGGTCATCAACTGAAGGATAACGGCGTCTATTTTCAACAGGGCCTTTTTGAAGCCGGTAACCTGCCGGGCTACCTCGGTGCCGGTTTCCGGTACCCGTACAGTCGCGACAATCAATTGATTCCGTTCATCGGTATCCGCGACGGCGAACTCGCATTGATCGATCAATACTGAGCATTTCATGAATGAACCATTGAAAAGCCGCGCCCTTTTCGAAAGGGCAAAGCGCGTAATTCCCGGTGGGGTGAACTCACCGGTTCGGGCATTTCGTGCCGTGGGCGGTGATCCGAGATTCATCCAAAAGGCAAACGGTGCCTGGCTATACGATGAAGATGGTAACGCCTATGTCGACCTGATTAATTCCTGGGGACCGATGCTGCTTGGGCATGCGCATCCTGTCGTGGAAGAGGCGGTCGCGAACGCAATAAAAAGCTCACCTTCGTTCGGTGCGCCCACGATGCGTGAGGTCGCGATGGCTGAGCTGATCTGCAGTATGGTGCCTTCAATGGAAAAGGTCCGCATGGTAAACTCAGGGACCGAGGCAACGATGGCGGCGATCCGTCTGGCCCGGGGATTCACGGGGCGTGAAAAGATTATCAAGATGGAGGGGTGCTATCATGGTCATGGAGATTCGTTTCTCATCGCGGCGGGAAGCGGCGCCCTTACCTTCGGCATACCCGATAGCCCGGGCGTGACGAAAGGCACGGCGAGGGATACGCTCATCGCGCCATTCAACGACCTGAACGCGGTGCAATCCCTGATCGACAACAACCCCGATCAGGTTGCAGCTATTATCCTGGAGCCTGTCGTTGGAAATATGGGATGCGTAGCGCCGCGCAACGGCTATCTCCAGGGGATTCGCGAGCTCTGCACCCGGCACGGCATCATCCTCATCTTCGACGAGGTCATGACCGGTTTCCGATTGTCGAGAGGTGGCGCCCAGGAGCTTTATGGTGTCGTCCCTGATCTTTGCACCCTCGGAAAGATTATCGGTGGAGGATTACCCGTGGGCGCGTACGGGGGAAGGAAA
The DNA here is from genome assembly GCA_964537375.1 of uncultured Roseivirgaceae bacterium. GTDB lineage: Bacteria > Bacteroidota > Bacteroidia > Cytophagales > Cyclobacteriaceae > Chryseosolibacter. The sequence continues at coordinate 3,650 of CAZIAG010000193.1, read as the reverse complement.
GAGATTATGGATTATGTGTCGCCGGCGGGACCGGTCTATCAGGCGGGAACGCTTTCCGGGAATCCGCTGGCCATGGCGGCTGGGCTGGCCATGCTCGAATATATCAATGCCCATCCGGGGTTGTATACTGAACTCGAGAATCAGTCTGCGGCACTGGTGAGTGCACTTATTGCTGAATTGCAGACGGCGGGTCTTCCGTTTACTGTAAATCGCATCGGGTCGATGTTTACCATTTTCTTCACCAGTCAGGAAGTCACCGATTTCAAGACCGCTACTACGGCGGACACTACGTTGTTTAGTAAATACTTTCAGGCGATGCTTGAACAGGGCGTCTATCTGGCGCCGTCACAATTTGAAGCGATGTTCGTGTCGACTGCGGTTGATGCTGAGGTTGTCGACCGCGTGGTAGACGCGCACCGAAAGGCGTTGAGAACACTGAAATAAAAAAAAGGGGCTTGCGCCCCTTTCCTTTTATCTTCCGCCCCTGTTGGATCTTGGTTGCGGCTTCGATGCTTCCTCGATGGCCTGCAGCGCCTCAAGGGCTTCCGGATGTTTCGGATCGAGTGCAACGATTTTCTGGAAGTACTCCTTCGCCTTAGGAATGTTCGGCTTGATGTTGATGTAATAAGTTCCGAAATATCCGTAGGCTTCGATCAGTTCCTTCTTATTCTTTTCAGGGTCCTCCAAAGCGCGCTGAATCAGCGTATCATACATCGCGTTCGGCAGTCCCATCGCACCCGTTGAATCGATTTGCCGTCTTGCCCTTGCCGAGTAGAGGGGGCCGATCAGCATCGTGGGTGTTTTTTCCGTAACAATCATGAAGGAGCTGTCCGCTTTTGCCCATTGGTCATCCAGGTAATAGTTGATTCCTACGTTCCAATGATCCTGTGCGGAGGGGTTCTCCTTAACCTCAAGTATCCTTTCGTAAACTTCCGCAGCTTTTCCGTACAGCTTGCGCTTCTTATAGGTCTCCGCGTGCAATGTGTACACGTCAATCTGCGTCGTATCCATTTCCAGGCTCTTCTCGAAATACGCGTTCGCTAGCGAGTCGTTGTTCATTGCCAGTTGCAGCTTGCCATAGTATTCGAAGTCGGACGCCTGGATATCGACGGGCTGTGCCTTCTCAAAATATTGGGCGAAGACCTTTGAGGCTTCCTCATGCCGGTTTGCTACGGTCAATGAATAAGCGTAATACTTAAGCGCTACCGCAGGGACATCAGGCTTATTGACGACCTGTTCAAAAATTTTGTTGGCATCGTCATATCGCTTTGCCATAAACAGGAAGAACGCCTGCTGATATCTTGCATTACCGGGAGTCTCCGTCAGGTCAAGATATTTGTCATAAGCCGCCACCGCGTCATCATAGCGCTTTTCACGGTAGTAAATTTCACCTAGCTGATGGTATGCGGGTGCATATTCGGGGTCGGATTCAATGGCGCGCTGATATGCTGCGATGGCATTATCAGTGGCACGGGCTTTCTGCCAAATTTGGCCGATCTTGTATTGTGCCGTTCCGGACTTGGCGTCAGCTGATGCGGCGCGTTCGTATGAACTGATTGCCGGGCCTCCCTGCTGGGGGTTCTGGATCAATAACGCGTCGCCGAGAAGGAGGTGTATTTCCGGATCGCTTGAATCGAGAGCTTTGGCTTTGTCCAGCATGCTGATTGCATCGAGCAGATATTTTGTATCCGTCAGGTATGCGCGGCCTATTGCCTTCATCACGTTCGCATTCCTGGAGCGGGATACCTTCAACGCCTGGTCAAATTGCTCTTTGGCCATGGCGGGCTTTTTCTCCAGGAGATACGCATGACCTTTTCCTGCGTAGTTCAGTCCGTCCTTCTTATCGACAGCGATACCCTTGTCGAAATTCAGCATGGCCTTTTCTTTCTCTCCAGACTGCAACTGTGCGAGGCCCAGGTAATAGTAATTGCTGGAGTTTTCAGGATCCGACTTCACAAGCTCCTCCAGGGCCTTCATACCTTTGGAAGGCTGTTCTATGTCAAAGTAGCGGAATGCTTTCCGTACTTCGGGGGATTGGCCCATTGCGCCAATGACCGCAAATACCATTGCCGCCATGAGCAGGATGCACCGTTTCCCAAGAGCAAGCCCCGAAAACTGTGAATTCGGACGTCCCGCAAAGTGCGTGTTCATGTCTTCTTCGTTTTTGTTAACAATCATTTTTTGGGCCTTAAAAATAACATCCCCCCGCTACAAATCCGTCTTTTTCACAGGGAATGTCCTTATTTTATTTCTCTATCTCGAAATTTGCCGGGTTGACATTTATGATGCGTATCGGCATCGTCACCGGCAAAAGTCCAGCTTTCAATACAATTCGCTGCCCGCGTTCACTGGCGAAGAAGTTCAGGAAGCCTCGTCCCAGTCCAGCACGTGCCTCCCGGCTCAGTATCGTTACCCTCCGCGTGAGCGGATATTTTTTCAATGCCAGGTAAGCCTGGTACGGTTGATAATGCGCGCTGTCTTTGGCTACCGAAATTCCTGCCACACGAACGCGTGTTAGAAAACTGTTGGACAGCGAATCATTCTTGTCGCTGATCCATTCAAGGCCAATGAAACCCATCGCGTTTGGATTCTCGGCAACATAATCGACAACACGTGTATTGCTGTTCGTCGCGTATACGTTTGACGGAAGCGTATCAATAGCTGCCACGGAATCCTTCAGGTGTCTCACCAGGCCTGAATTAGGGTGATCAAACACAATCTCTATGCCAGCGTTTGACCGGCCACCCAGCTGAGCCCAATTGGTGATTTCGCCGCGCAACATCGCTTTTATCTCGTCGACCGTAAACAGCGTATCCGGGTTTTCGTTGTTGAGTATGACGGCTACACCGCTGATCGCAACGTCGAACTCGGTTGGCGTGATCTTGATCTGACGAAAGTATTCTTTTTCTTCTTCGGTGAAGCGCCTTGTTACAACGGCCAGACGTGCGCTGTCTTTTAATAGCAGATCTATCGCATCGGACTCGGATACATAGGAACACTCGATGTCGGCACGCGTATAAATACCTTCAAATGTGGCTATCTCGGCCTCGACAAGGGGACGCAAAGACTCATCCGCGGCGATCTTGATAAATCCCGACGTCGGTGTATCTAAAGGTTCACTGCGTTGTTGGCAGCTCAACAGTGTCAGCAAAAACAGTAGAAGAGTGAGCGCATCCTTTTTTACCATGGTGCTCAGTTTAGAAATATCGTCGATAGACCTTCCAGGCGCGGAACAGGCCATAGAGGATCAGGGTAATGCCAAGTATACGCGCAGGTTGTTCGGGAATATTTTTCATCCAGGGGGGCCTAAAAATAATGGTTGTACCGAGCGCGATGTACAGTACAACCATTATTATCCCGAAGACCCTGGAGACATGATCAGCTGGCGCTAACTTCCGTCTTTCAGGATTTTCTCTCAAAGCTAGTTCAGTTGGAACCTGATCGGGAGGTTAAACCGCACCAATACAGGCTTTCCGTTTTGTTTTCCAGGTTTCCAGTTAGGCATACTTTGCACGACCCTTACCGCTTCTTTATCACAGTCTGCGCTGATACCGCGCAATACCTGTACATCGTTGATCGAGCCGTCTTTACCCACCACGAAGCTCAGGTAGACAGTCCCCTCAATACCCATCCGACGAGCACTTGCAGGG
>CAZIAG010000192.1:0-7390 GCA_964537375.1 uncultured Roseivirgaceae bacterium | reverse complement strand
GTCGAAAATTTTGAATTTCGACTTAACCGGTCCGATCGGGAAATGTATTGCTCCATCTGCTGCAAACTCTTTGTTGTGGGAGGGTTCATTGAAGGCGTCATAAACGATATCACCCAACAAAAGTCCCAGTTGATTGAGCTACAGAAAGTAAACGACGAGCTCGATAATTTTATCTATCGAATCTCACACGACATCCGCGCACCGCTCGCAACCATACTCGGTCTGGTAAATCTGATGCAAATCGACAAAACGGTAGATTGCATGCTGGAGTACGCCCAAAAAATAACAGAACGCGTCCAACACCTGGACGGAGTTCTGAGGGCGTTAGGACATGTCACGGCACAGAGCTATCAGAATTTCACCTACCAGGTGATAGACATTGCCAACCTGATCGAAGAAATTGTTAAACATTACTAATCGAAAAACGATCAGGTCAGGCCCTCAATCCTTATCCATCCGTGCACTTCCTTTTACACGGATCCGCGTCGGTTGTCGATTGTGCTGAACAACCTCATTTCAAACGCCTACAAGTATTATAACCCCCAGGCACAGCCTCCGACTGTCCGGATTGAGTTCAGCTGTAACGAACACGAAGCCATAATCAGTATTGAGGACAATGGCGTAGGAATTGAAAGCAAGTATCTCGATGATATCTTCAAAGTATTCTTCCGGGTAGACTCCAGGGGAACGGGCGCTGGTATGGGATTATACGTGGTCCAGAAAATCGTTCAAAGTCTAAAAGGGAAGATCGAAATAACATCACAAAAGGCATTTGGCACGCGCGTGACTATATACCTTCCGAACACAGGGCCAGACAGCCGGACAATGGCAAACTACCTCGCGGCAGAAGAGTCGTCAAAATTCCTGCCGACATGTCTTACTTAGTCACGGACCCCGGCGCCCTCGGCTCGATGCAAACCGAAAAGAATACTTCATCGTGCCCGTCGTCTCAAGAAGCAGTGCCCTGCTCTGGCAAGACTGCTATACCAAGTTCGTCGCTATCTCCACCGGGTTAGTCAACATCTTGTGCACCGGACAAGCATTTGCAATGGCAAGGAGTCGCTTCCGTTGATCCGCATCGAGATTTCCGATAAATTCAATCTTCCGCGAGATCCCTGTCTTCTTCGTCGCGTCATCCCATTCGAGATCGACATCGATCTTTACCTCATCCAACGGCCACTGCTTGCGATCGGCATACATCCGCACCGTCGCGCTGGTACAGGCTGCGAGTGCAGCGGCGAGAAGCTCCTTCGGAGAGAAACCCGTGTCTCTTCCGCCTTTGTCGATCGGCTCGTCAGCGATCACCGTATTCCCGGTGGGCGACTTGATCTCGATCTTATAAGGTTCTTTCTTTATGCTTGATGAAATGTGTGCCATATTCAAATCTCTTAAGTTTGACTTTTGCTACTTGCTCTCATTCAATTTTCCGATCGATTGATCGAAAGCTTCTTGATCATCGCCTCGTTCAGGCTGTTGGAATAAACGCCATAAGCGTCAACCAGTACGCCTTTCGCGCCGTTGTCAGACGTGATCGCATAGACGATGCTGTTGTCATCGGTGCTCGACATCCCCTCAAACCGGTGAAATTCATCTACTGAAAAATGTTCCGGCGTCAACTGCAACTGCAAGGCAGGGCACTCGACACAATCGCCTGCCAGGTTGAAGTCGTTGACATATCCACGTCTCTTGAGATCCGTGGTTGCCTCAGATAATGTAGTGTAATGCCTTTTCATATAGTCTTTATGTTTAAGGTAATGTCGAACGACATAGTGCCGACCGAACAATGAGTTCTGTGTCGCGGCGGTAACCAATACCCAACGCCTGCAATTGGTAAGCGTGGTCCTGAAATCTACAGAACACTCACTGTATTCGAACTCGCCGGCCGTGTTCTGTTGGCAAGCGCCTTCCGAACCTCAGGCACAACTTGAGTTCCGAACAACTCCATCGACTTGAGCACTTGCCTGTGGTCCATTGTGCCGACGCTCATTTGAGCAAGGAACCGGGTGTGATTGAACAACTCATGCTCATACAATATTTTGTCAATGACCTGCTGAACACTCCCGACCATCAGGTAACCCTTCGGCGACCTACTCACGTCAAACTGCTCCCTTGAAAGCGGTGGCCACCCGCGTTCACGACCAATCCTGTTCATCATGGCGGCATAGGTCGGGTAATACTCATCGCCCGCCTTTTGCGAGGTGTCAGCTATATAGACGTGCGTGTTGATGCCTAATGGCAGATCATTCCCGTCGCGACCGACTTGCCGTGCCGTCTCTTTGTAAAGATTCACAAACGGCATAAAGCGTTCCGGTTGTCCACCGATGATCGCAAGCGCCATGGGCAGCTTCAAGGTCGCCGCGCGAATTGCGGACTCCGGGGTACCACCCACGGCCAACCAGATCGGAAGCTCCGCCTGGTAAGGCCGGGGATAGACACCTGCATCCTTCAACGACGGACGCAACACGCCTTCCCAGCTTATCTTCTCAGCCTTGTTAAGCTGCAACAACAGATCGAGCTTCTCGGCAAACAATGCATCATAGTCCCGCAGGTCGTATCCGAAAAGGGGGAACGACTCTATAAAAGATCCACGGCCGGCCATTATTTCAGCGCGACCGTTCGAAATCTGGTCCAACGTTGCGAACGACTGGAAAACTCTTACCGGGTCATCGGAACTTAATACCGTTACAGCACTTGAAAGCTTGATGTTTTTGGTAATGGAAGCTGCGGCAGCGAGCACCACTGCTGGCGCCGACACCGCGTAGTCCTCGCGATGATGCTCGCCTACACCAAAGACATCCAGGCCGAGTTGATCGGCAAGTACGATCTCTTCCAACAGGTCCTTGATGCGTTGATGTGTTATGATCGCCTTCCCGGTCGTCCGGTCAGGACGTTGGTCAGCGAAGGTATATATACCGAACTCCATTTCCCTCAATTTATGCGTTACCGTAAATGTTAGACTCTCCACCGTCGATGGCAATCGTCTGTCCGCTCACATAGGAAGCCTCTTCACTCAACAGAAAGGCTACCACTTTCGCCACCTCATGCGGAAGACCCAATCGTTTTGCCGGGTTGTGTTGTGCGTATTCCGATTCTGCCTTCTTCGGATCGTCGGGGTTGACTTGCTTGAAAGCCTCCGCCACCATCGGCGTCAGGATTGCTCCCGGCGCAATAGCGTTTGTCGTGATCCCGTCGCGTCCATACTCGAGAGCCGCGTTCTTGGTCATCCCGCTAACGCCGTGTTTGCTCGCCACATAGGCCACCTGGTTCATGACACCCCTCAAACCTCCAACCGATGCCACGTTTACGATCCGGCCATACTTTTGCTTTTGCATCACTGGAATCACATGACGCATTCCGAAGTATACGCCAAGAACGTTAATATCGAGGACTTTTCTGAAAACATCCACGTCATATTCCGTCATCGGTGCCTGCCGGCCTTCAATGCCCGCGTTGTTGTAGAGGCCGTCAATCCGGCCGTATGCCTTCACGGCTTCGTCAACGTACCTTTTCACGTCTTCTTCTTTCGAGGCGTCGCCCACCACAGAAACGATCTTTGCGGAGGGAAACTCGTTTTTCAATTCCTTCACCGCAGATTCCAGCGACTTTTCGTTGAAGTCAACCAACGTCAAGTGCGCACCCTGTCCTGCCAATTCCTTTGCTGCGGCCAGACCAAGACCCATAGCAGCACCTGTAATTATTATTGATTTACCTTGTAAACTCATAACCCTGATTTTAAGTGAAACATCTATTTCAATTTTCCGGCGGAGTTACTCCGCCTTCTTCACAAACTGGACCTCCGCGCTGATCTTTATCTCTTCGCTCACCAATACTCCACCGGTTTCCAGGGCAGCGTTCCATTCCAGGCCGAAATCCTTTCGGTTAATCTTTCCTTCCACGGAGAATCCCGCTTTCTCATTTCCCCACGGATCTTTGTTGATACCGCCGAACTCGACGTCGAGAACGACTTCCTTCTTTACACCCTTGATCTCCAGGATGCCCTTCAGTTCATACTCGTCGTCATCGACCTTGCGAAGTGATGTACCTTTGAAAGAAAGGGTGGGATACTTCTCCACTTCAAAAAAGTCCGCACTCTTCAAATGACCGTCGCGTTGCTCGTCTCCCGTGAAAACGGAAGCAGCGTCAATGGTAACGTCGATCGTCGCCTTGCTGAAATCTGTGCCCTCCGAGGTAACCGTTGCGTCAAAGGTTTTGAATGCACCCTTTACGTTGGTAATCATCATATGACGAACCTTGAAAGAAAGCTCACTATGTGAAGGATCCAAAGTCCATTTTGTTTTGATTGTTTCTTTTGTTGTTTCCATTCCGTTAATTGTTAGCGTATTTGATAATCGTTTTACGTATTACAAAACTAGTTCCGAATGATTGCCCCGGCATTGATGCCGGACAAGAACGAAGTTGATCCAGGTCAACTGGCCATTCGCTGTGCGTGTTGACGCAGAAGCCAAAGCCGCATTCTTTCAAGCGCCCGACTCATGGTAAGATCACCGACGTAGACGGGGTTAAATCCAGCCGCCGAAATTACCTCCCCTACCGTTTCCACTGCCTCGCGGCTATTTCCCGCAATGAAGACATCGGCCATCTGATTTCCTTTGGTCAGGGTGGCGAACTCCTCGTCAAACGTCGTGTTGAATGTCTTAACGACCTTCGAATAAGGGAGCAGTCGTTGAAGTTCCTCCGCTGCACTGATATCACCCGGCGCAATAAGCCCGGTGTAGGACGTGTCAAGCGGATTCGAAACGCTGATAACGATCTTCCCTACGGCGACCTCGCGTATCTTTTCCGCGACTCTTCGCTCGGCGCCATACGGTGTCGCAATGATGATAATGTCCGCCTCCCATGCTGCTTCACGTGCGCAGCTGACGGCATACACTTCCGCGTTGGGATTGGACTTCCCGATCTTCGACCTAAGCTCAGCCGTTTTGGTTTCATCCCGGGAGATAAGGAGCAGCCGGTATTTTCCCTGCAGGTTCTGCGCAACAGCAGAACCCATTTTTCCGGCTGCCCCCACGATTGCGATTGTTTTTATTGTTGCCATGATTTTTCCTGATTGTTGCAACAAAGCTATGGCAACCGGGATGGGCGCGCATTGATGTCAAATAAGAAAGCACTTGATGCAGATCAAGTTCGTCGACGGGAAACAGACAACAGGGGACCACCTACTCCGATGAAGCGACGCGGAGTCGGGGTTAAAGACGACAGTCGACGGTCCACCGCAGACTATGGACTATCCCGCTATCCTTCTTCGATCTTTACGGAGGTCATCGTCAAAGAACCTGCTACCGGTTTGTCATTGAACAAACTCACCTTGTCATTCCTGCCCTTCAGCGCCATGGTATACAGCAACGGCAGGTAGTGTTCGGGCGTGGGAATGGCCATGCTGTAGGCTTTTCCCTGGGCGTTAAATGCGATCAGCTCTTTGTGTCGGTCGTTGAGGATAAAGTCCTTCATCTTTTCGCTGGCCTCCAAAGCCCAGTCGTATGCAAATATCTTATCCAGGTTTTCCCACGACACCATGCGCAGGTTGTGTACCATGTTGCCGCTACCGATGATTAAGACGCCTTTCTCGCGAAGGATTGCCAGTTCCCTGGCCAGCTCGTAATGATATAGTGCATCCTGGTAGTAGTCGAGGCTCAACTGGATCACGGGCACGTCGGCATTGGGGTACAAGTGTTTTATGACGCTCCACGCACCATGATCGAGGCCCCACTTGTCATCCAGGTGTACTGTTGTCTTTCTGACGATCTGTTTTGTTTCCTTCGCCAATTCCGGACTGCCCGGTGCGGGATATTGTACCTCGTAGAGCGCCTTGGGAAATCCCCCGAAATCGTGTATAGTGATTGGCTTTTCCATCGCCGTCACGTACGTACCACGCGTTTCCCAGTGGGCCGACACGCAGAGAATCGCCTGCGGTTTCGGGATGTCTTTCGCCACGTTCCTGAATCCCATAACGAATTCGTTTTCCTCGATAGCGTTCATCGGACTACCATGCCCAAGGAAGAGCACAGGCATCTTTTGCGTGCGCCGCAACGGCTCGGTCATTTTGCTTAATGCTTTTAACTTCATAACACCTCCTGCGAACGGCAGTAATGCCAGTGATTTGATAAATCCTTTTCGATTCACGATCTAAAAAAGCTATTCTTCATGAATAAAGTTTCACCGGACAAATCTATTGTACCGGATTTCCAAATATCTTGACAAGAAACAAGAAAACGATTGACCTATATCAAGTTGAAGATAGTTCCGTATTCACAATCAAGCTCGTATTCCCCGATTAGGGGTCGAGTTTATTTAATAACTTCTACCTCTGCCTTCTGTATTCTTCATTCTCTAATCCCAGAATGTCTACGCCTTGAGCTCTTCCTCTACCCTTACCCTGAAGGGGACCGGGAGCAGACCCCGCTCATCGTACCGACTTTATTGGTGACGAAAATTTCTCCGCGTTGAGTTCACTCTCTACCCTTGCCCTGAAGGGGCGCTGTGAGGTGACTCCTACCGAGTCGGGCTCTTCTTTTAATGTTCGTGCTATAAACAGGACGTCCCTAACGCAGCGAGGGGCGAACTTATTCGAAGTGTTACTTCACCGATAGTTTTGTCTGTGGCCATTCTTTGAAAAGAAAGGGTCTCCTATCGAGGCATGGCAACACAATCCCGGGTTAAAAACGCTTCGAACTTCATTCTCCAATTCTCTGCGATTGAAACACGACACTCGTTCGCAATGGCCCGCCCTCCTTTGAACAAAAGTTCCCCACCCTGTCAAATGAATGTCGTCCTTCGAACGAGCTGGTGACCATGAATCCACGGTTCAGGCCTTATGACCTCTTTGGTTTGGTCGCGACTTTTCTGCGGATTCTGCTTAGCGTTTCCGGGGTGATGCTTAGATAGGATGCGATGTACTGTTGGGGAGCTCTGGCCATGATGTCCGGCGCCACTTCCATCAGCTTCAAATACTTCTCTTCCGCAGACAGGCTCATGTACGCGATCACCCGCCTTTGAAGCGCGACGATATTGTTCTGCATTAATATCCGAAAGAAGCGTTCCATCACGGGAAGCTTATCCAACAACTCCTCCATGGCAGGTTTGGTCAGGTTAAGCAATTCACAGTCCTCGAGCGCCTCTATATTATATAGAGCTTCCTTTCCCGATACAAAGCTTCCCACATCCGATATCCACCAGCCCTCCACGGCAAATTGGACTACATGCTCACTGCCCTCATCATCGACCGCGAACGATCGCAACATCCCCTTCTCAACGAAGGCGATGTATTGGCAGACATCCCCTGCGTTTAGGATGTATTGGCGCTTCCGGATCTTCTTTGGGATAAAGAACGGTTTAAGGGTATCGATGTCATTATCATCAAACGAAACCTTCA
>CAZIAG010000191.1:0-7423 GCA_964537375.1 uncultured Roseivirgaceae bacterium | reverse complement strand
TTTTTTTGTGTTTGCGCGTAACTTAATTGAAACGACGGGGTATAGTTGTCTCAACCTTGTGCCAGCGTCTCTCTAAAATAGACGTTATTTACGACACATATACGGGATATCTACGGGATATCTACGGGACATCCTCTGCGACCCCTCCCCCGAGTGACAACTTTTTTGCGACACCTTGTGACGCCCGCGCACCCTGAAAACAGGCTTGGGAAAGTATGGAGACGAGTTGTCGTCGTTCCTTAGATTATAACGAAAACCGCGCGCAACTGGGCCAGGCTGATCATGAAGATAATTTCAGCAATGATTACAGATTGAAGTAGATTTGATGGCGGAGGTCAACACCAGCCATTGGGGTTTCAACACTCGTCCCGAGCAAGGCGGAATCGGGGCTTGTCCCGACGTAGTGATATCGGAGTCGGGGCCCAGGGTTCCCAAGACCCACCCAGCAATAAGGAATCTCCCAAAAAAAATCTACTTCCAAAATCTTCAATCTTCAATCGCTAATCCTCTGTGATTGAAACAAGCTCCCCTTGGCAATGGAATGCTTTTCCTGCAAAGGGAGATATCGCCACTGCGCCTGGAATCAAGTCCGCGAACCAGAAGATAGAGAATACAGTTGACAGATTGCAGAAAGTAGATTTGGTGGCGGGACTCGCCCGACTAATGCGACTCTATCGTTGTGCCCGCACCAACCACCTCTCCTTTGATCGTCAGGAGGATGCTGCCGACCTCGGTATTTGCGACTACGGTCACGGTCTTGGAGAATCGCCCTACCTTTGATGCATCATAGGTGGCCTTTACGAACCCTGTCCCGTTGGGCATGATCGGTTCTTTTGAATAGGCCGTTATCGTACAGCCGCACGATGGCTTCACCGCTGAAATGACCAGGGGAATGTCGCCTGTGTTCGTGAATTTGAATTCATGCGACACGGGCGTACCGATCGGAACCTGTCCAAAATCGTGATCTGTTGCCACCCACTTAAAAACGGCGGCTTCCGCTCGTTTTTCCGTTATCTTTGAATTCAGTGCGGCAAGGTCCTGTCCATAAGAATAACTTACGAATGTAAAAAGGACCAGGATGATGGATAATTTTTTCATGACGTGTGTGTTTTAGTTTTGTCGTTTACGTAGACTCAAATTTGGTAGGCCGGAACACACCTTTGTGTTAACAGGTATCCAATAGATTGTTAACGAGATGTTAAACTTGTGTGCGTGACTCTGTCATCAATTAATTTTATCGTGTGAAAAGTTCGTCGATCCGTTTCATCGTGATTCTGGCAACGTTGTGTATCGTGGGCATCACGATCACGCAGTTGTACTGGCTGCGGCGGGCGTTTGACCTGAAGGAAGCGGAGTTCGAGCGCACCGTGACGGCTGCGCTGTTCAACGTGGCTAACCAAATCGTCGATATCAACAATACACCCTCTCCGGCGATGAACCCCGTCAAACAGGTTTCGACGAACTATTTTATCGTGATGGTCAATGGCGACGTGAAGGCCAGCCTGCTCGAGTTTCTACTCCGTTCCGAATTTGAAAAACGAAATATCCGGGTCGACTTCGAATACGGGATTTATGACTGCATGAACGAGCGGATGAAATATGGGGATTATGTCTCGTTCCGGCCGTCGAAGGAAAAGGTAACCTCGCGAAGGCTCCCGGAATGGGATGACTATGCATACTACTTCGGCGTGCAGTTTCCGAACCGGGAGGCACATATCCTTAACCAAATGGGGATATGGTCATTCTCTTCGATAGTACTCCTGATCGTTATCATCTTTTTTGCGTATACGATCTTCGTGATCATGAAGCAAAAGCGGCTGTCGGAGATTCAGAAGGATTTTATCAACAACATGACCCACGAGTTCAAAACGCCAATATCGACGATTGCTGTTTCTACGGAGGTGCTGAAGGATCCGGACATCGTTCGCCACCCCGAACGTTTGCTTAACTATGCAACAATCATCGAAAAAGAGAATGTGCGATTAAAGCAGCAGGTTGAACGGGTCCTGCAGGTGGCAAAGCTGGAACGCGACGACATTGGACTCAAAAAGGAAAAGGTCGACGTTCACGAGGTTATCAACGATGCCATAAAGAATACGACGATGGCATTGCAGGAACGCAACGGGTCCGTTACGTGTGATTTGAAAGCGGCTCGCCATCATGTCAATGCCGATCGACTTCATCTCACAAACGTGCTCTACAACCTGATCGACAACGCGATCAAGTATTGTTCGCACGAGCCGCATGTGGTAATTGAAACGCGGGATGACGGAAAATACATGGGGATAGCGGTCCGGGACAATGGTATCGGTATTGCTCCGGAACACCTGAAACGCATTTTTGAGAAATTCTACCGCGTACCTACGGGCAACGTGCACGACGTGAAGGGCTTTGGTATCGGCCTCAATTACGTGAAGACACTTATTGAGGCGCACAAGGGTATTATTAAAGTGGAAAGTGAACCTGGAAAGGGTAGCACCTTTAGGATCATGTTACCCGAATTGAATACAGTATGACCCAATTGCGGAATTGCCAAATACTGCTCGTCGAAGATGATCCAAGCCTGGGTTTTGTGATCAAGGACAACCTTCAGATGCGAGGGTTTAGAGTCAGGTTATGTACAGATGGTGTGATGGGGGAGCAGGTATTTGAGCAGGGAGGTTTCGATCTATGTATCCTGGACGTTATGCTTCCCAAAAAGGACGGGTTTACCCTGGCGCGACATATCCGGGACAAGGATCCGAACGTCCCAATTCTATTCCTTACAGCCAAGTCGCTGCTCGATGACAAACTCACCGGATTTCAGTCCGGAGGTGATGATTTTATCACTAAGCCATTCAATCTCGATGAGCTGGTGTGCCGGATCGAGGTCTTTCTCAGAAGAGCGAATAGTTCCGTTGTTCGCGATGAGGAAGTGTTCACACTGGGCGCGTACCGGTTCGACCCGATGCGCCTGACACTAAGCTGTCGCGAGTCGGAGAAGACCCTTACCCAAAAGGAGGCCGAGGTCCTGAAGTTGCTCTATCGGAACCGCGACCGGGTGCTGAAGCGTGAGGAAATATTACGAAGCATCTGGGGCGACGACGATTATTTTATGGGACGTAGCATGGACGTTTTCATTTCCAAGCTTCGCAAGTATCTTCGGGATGATCCCGATGTTCAAATCGTCAATTATCACGGCGTCGGATTTCGCCTGGAGATGCGCCAGTCAATTTAACACATCACGAAGAACCTGAACAGATCTGAATTCGCCCAGGTTTTCGATGTGGTCGCCGTAAAATTTGATCAGCAGGTCGAGAATAATCCGGCGTTGAATATGTGAGATGGTAATCATTTGACCGGGATTCGCACGAAGTAATTCGGCCAATATTCTTTCGGTCTCCTCGTCGGCGACGCGACCGCCCAATATTTCATTGGCGAACTGCGGACCAAAACCCAGGTGGCGGCTTAGATGAATCATGAAAGTGAGGTGTGCATTTTCGAACCTGTCGGCTAATTTGTCAATGGCCTGCAGGGAGTCCGATAGAAAAAGAAACAATGCCTCGTCGTGGCTTTCCTGCTTTACCACCTTGTTAAGAAGTTCGTTAATGAACATGGCGATCGTGGACTTTCGTACGTCCGTACCCAGGGTTTGAAAGGGATAGTAGCATCTCGCTTCCTTGATGCGTTCAATGTTCGCGTTTTCCCGGTGGTACACCACCATGTCGAGTAGGGTTAGCGGTTGATAAAGCGCGATCTTATTTTTAGGAGATTTAGTTCTTACTCCATTCACGATGTACCGTTGAAGCCCAAACGCCTCCGTGAAAATCGAGACGATGATGGAAGTCTCACGAAACTTGGTGAATCGAAAAACGATGCCGCGCGTCTTAAAGATCATAGAAACCTAACCCGGATTCCAGGGGACAAAGTTGCAACTTTATTCCACCACGGCAATTTTGCCCACGGTGCGTTCGGATCCATCCTCCGTCGCGGCAAATACCACGTATACCCCGACGGCAACCCGCTTTCCGTTGTAGTCGCGAAGGTCCCATGCCGCTGTGCCTCCGTTGGCCCTCGTCTCCCAAACCAGTCGTCCGCGCGCGTCCGTGATCTTTACCACGGCGTTTGACGCGAGACCTTCAATACCGACAAGCCCGGCGTAGCCGATGTTCACCGGGTTGGGAAATATTTTGATGTGCCGAAACTTTCCGTCACTTTCGGTGGCGTCTGAACGGTAGGAGACGATGCCTTTGTCCGTCGCGAAAAACACCTCCCCGGTTTTTGGATGGATCTCAATATCTGTGACGGTGTTGGATAATAGTGGACTACTGTCACTGGTAAAGCGTTGAATCAGCGTTTCGCCAAGTGCATCGAATAACCAAACACCATTCGTCGTGGCAATCCATTTCCGGTTACCTCCGTCAGTCTTTATTGCTGTGATTGTTTCACCCTGGAGTAAGAATCTGCCCTCGAAAATCGGCCGTACCGCGTCCGCGTTATGGTCATAAAAATACGCGATGCCGGTGTTTGTACCGACCCACACATAACCCTCCTTGTCGACGTCGATAGCATTAACGCGCGCGTGTGGAAGCCCACCCGTACCCTGACCAGTGGTAAGAAATCGTTGTTGGTCATTTTCAACATCAAAAACGACAATGCCACTACCGACGGAAGGGTCCGGGATAAGCCAGATGTTTCCAAACAGGTCAGACACAAAGTCGGCGATACTTGACGTCAGGGTAGAGAAGGAGGTCCAGTTGCCTTCACGAAAACGGTGAAGGGATGGTTGATTTCCATAATTGATGACCCAAAGGGCGTTGTCTGCAGCGTGAATTGCAGTAACCATTCCACTGGCAAGCGTGCTGTTTTCCGTTCCGATCAAAGTGGTGTCTCCACCAACGGCCTGCACTATGCCTTCGCCAAAGGAGGACGCGAAGAACGTCTCCCCCACCGACGCAAAGTCCGTAACGTCATCAATGGGTAGCGTTTGCGAAGACCACACACCTTCATCGAAGACGTCAATTCTTCCGCGGTTGCCATTGGGCAGGCCATTCTGAAAACCACCGGCGCACACGTAGAGCGCGTCGCCGATAACCTCCATACGATAGGCATGAACCACCGTTGGGCCATTGGGTAGGTAGGAGGCAAAGCTTCCGCTGGCGTTGGAAATCAAACCATTTTGCGCGTCGGCAATCCAATATTCATTCGCGCCGCTGTGTAAGGCCGTGTTTGGTTGAATGATCAGGTTCGAGGAAATCAAAATGGGCGGCCCTGAATTTTCTATTGCCCAGACTGATGATCCCGCCGTAACAACCATTCTGGTCGCGCTTGCGGAAAGAGATTTGAAGTCGACGGCAGGGAAGTCGCCGGTTGGAGTCCACTGACTGCCAACCTTTATGAAAAGGTCGATCCCATCAATCGCGGCATAGACGCTGCCCTGAAAGACAACCACGGCCGCAATGTTGCCGCCCAAAGGACCGTCATTGTCGTGTTGCCAATGACTAAAGTCCAGCAGGTTATTGCCCAGGTCTCCAGAAATAATTCCGTTGCTCGTGGCAGCGAAAACGCTATCCCCGAGGAAGGCGATATCGAAGACAGCGATTTGATCGCCGCCTTCGCCAAGATTCCGCCAGGTTTCGCGTAGTTCCTGCGCCGTGAGGTCAAAGACAGCAATCCCAAAATCAGCCGCCAGATAGGCGAGATTGTTCCGCACGACAACCCGGTTGATTCGTCGTGAGCCGATAATGCCCGACGACTCTTTGAAGCGAGGAAAGTTCAATACCTCGTTATGCGTGACGATATCAAGGTTGCCATCCTCATAGGCAACGATCAACTGTTGCCCGGCCTTATTGTAACCTAGCGCCGATATGCCCGTACCAGACAGAGCATTCAGCGTATTTAAACTCGTCAGCGCGCCGGTTGTGCGGTTATACACGAGTACGCCACTTCGGGTTGCTGCGAATATTTGCGGATCACCTTCAGCGATTGAAATGGCGTCGTTGAACGAAAGGTGCAGTCGCCAGGTTCCGATCGGGATTTGAGCTTGGCCGAACAGCACCTGGTATTTGGACAGCATGAGTACAACGCAAAACGACCAGACCGGTACCTTCATTTCTTCTTTTGTTGCATCCCTTCAAAGAAAGCTTTCCGACTGCGCGCTTCATATTTGCCCGCCTCTCCGAGCATGACCTGTTGTGGATCCTCGGTCAGGCGGAAGGAAAATGACGCGAGATCTCCAGTCTGCGCGCAGATCGCGTGAACCTTGGTCACAAATTCAGCCACGGCCAACAAATGTGGCATCGGTCCGAACGGTTTTCCCTCGAAATCCATGTCCAAACCCGCAACGATGACCCGCTTGCCGTTATTGGCAAGGGTGTTGCAAACATCGACAATACCATCATCGAAGAATTGTGTCTCGTCAATTCCGACCACATCGCACTCACCGGCAAGCAGGATGATATCGTTGGCAAAATTGACGGGCGTAGACCGGAGGGCGTTGTCGTTGTGGGAGACAATGTTCTCAGGATGATAACGACAGTCAACGACGGGCTTAAAGATCTCCACCTTTTGCTTCGCGATTAACGCCCTGTTGAGACGACGAATCAGTTCTTCCGTTTTGCCGGAAAACATACATCCGCAGATAACCTCAATCCACCCCGCCTTGCCCTGGGATTTCCTTCCAAAATTTGGTTCAACGAACATGCTGCTTGGTTCAACGAACATGCTGCAATTTAACAGTCTTTGGGAGTTGCGTTGGAATTTGCGTGAACGGGCTAATCGCTATAGCGCAGGTGCGGAAGCTTATTCTCCTCCGGAACCCGAATGACAACGTTTCCGCGTACCATGACCTGGCATGCCAGCCGCTCGCCGGGGCGCAACGCTTCCAGATCCCGATAACGTAGCTCAGGGGGTGTCAGCTCGGACAGGTTCTCCTCCCCGTTCAAAATAATGGCCTTACAAGTGGTGCACCGCCCTTTGGCGCCACAGGAATGCATCCAATCAATGTGATGGTCGTGCAGGTGTCCAAGTAAAGTGCGAGACGGATCCTGAACTTCCAGCGTGCGATCATCCATGTTGTGTATCACTATTCGGACCATGTTTGCGTTATTAGGTGTGGAGATTCATCCTTTTACGATTAACTTTATAACCTCCAATTACGTTTAATAATCCGCGATCTGCAATGGACGAAAAAATCAGTCAGGAGGCGCTTGCGCAGTATGCCGACCGGTATGCGGAAGAGGTAGCAAAGGGAGCTTTTACCAGTGGTAAGAAAGTCACCGGGAAGGAGATACTTTCCCTTTGCAACGTTCATCAAGTGAACCTATTTGTCGTCCGTGAACTTTTTCGGGACTGGAAGCATCAGACTGAAACCCAGCGAAGCCCGTATTTTGACTACGACCATCCGGAAGTAAAGGAAGCGCTCACCACGTACATGAGCGTCCTT
>CAZIAG010000190.1:0-7444 GCA_964537375.1 uncultured Roseivirgaceae bacterium | reverse complement strand
CGGTGAACAACGGATCATGACCTACGAGTCACTCGCCGATGGAGGCTTCGTCAGCGGTTCGATGCTGGGTTCCGGTGGCTTTATCGTAATGGATGAGACCACGTGCGTTGTTCGCAACACCTGGACATTCGCCCGATTCTATCACCACGAGTCGTGCGGCCAGTGCAGCCCGTGCCGTGAAGGCACCGGTTGGATGGACAAAGTGCTCTACAGAATCGAGCATGGCGAGGGAAGAATGCACGATATCGACCTGCTGGTGGACGTTGCCCGGAAAATCGAAGGAAACACCATTTGTCCACTGGGAGACGCCGCTGCCTGGCCGGTAGCAAGCGCAATCCGACACTTTAGGGATGAATTCGAATACCACGTCAAGTATCCGGAAAAGGTAAAGAACAGAAAACATTTTGAACTTGAGCCATTCGTCCGTGAGCAAAACGCGGAAGCAATCGCATAATTGATTTAAAATGATAACCGTAACGATAGACGGAATAAGCACTGAGGTACCTGAAGGAACCACCATCCTTCAGGCAGCGAGGAAGATTGGCGGTGAGATAGTCCCGCCTGCGATGTGCTATTATTCCAGCCTGAAAAACAGTGGTGGCAAGTGTCGCGTGTGCCTGGTCAAAGTAACCGCCGGCTCGGCGCGCGATCCACGACCTATGCCCAAACTTGTTCCCTCCTGTATTACCGTCGCACAGGATGGAATGGTGGTTGAGAACATCACGAATCCGGCTGTACTTGAAGCCCGTAAAGGTGTCGTCGAGTTCCTACTGATCAACCACCCGCTCGATTGCCCGATCTGTGATCAGGCCGGCGAATGCGATCTTCAAAACCTTTCGTATCAGCACGGCCTCGCGAAGACGCGGTACGAGGAAGAGCGAAGGACATTCGAACAGCGTGATATCGGCGACAAAATAAAACTCCACATGAACCGGTGTATTCTCTGCTACCGGTGCGTCTACACGGCCGACCAGATCACGGACAACCGTGTCCATGGAGTTTTGAGTCGCGGCGACCACGCCGAGATCAGCACCTATATCGAGAAGGCCATTGACAACGACTTCTCGGGGAACATGATCGACGTTTGCCCCGTGGGTGCCTTAACCGATAAGACGTTCCGCTTCAAGAGCAGGGTTTGGTTTACGCGTCCGCTCGATGCACATCGCGAATGTTCGAAGTGCTGCGGCAAGGTTGTTCTTTGGACCAAAGGGGATGAAATTCTCCGCGTGACCGCTCGCAAGGACCAGTATGGCGAAGTAAAAGAGTTTATTTGCAACGAATGCCGATACGATCATAAGGATATGAAGGATTGGGTGATCGAAGGACCGCGTCACATCGATCGCGGCTCTGTGATCTCACAAAATCATTATGAGAAGATCGATATGGTAAAACTTAAGGCAGAGATCGAACGGCAAATTAAGTTCCAACAAGGAAGACAACTCAAGGAAACCAATAATTAGACGTTAGCGGAATGACCGAATACCTCACTTTCAAATTTATCCTCGTACTTGTGATCTTCGGCGTCACGCTGTTGGTAGCGATGTATTCGACGTATATCGAAAGGAAAGTTGCTGCCTTTATCCAAGACCGCGTCGGCCCCGACCGTGCCGGACCTTTTGGGATCCTTCAACCCCTGGCAGACGGTATCAAATTCTTTATGAAAGAAGAAATCATCCCAAACGTCGCGAACAAGACACTGTTTGTCCTCGGCCCCTGCGTGGCGATGATGACAGCGCTAATGGCAGGCGTTGTGATCCCGTGGGGAGGCCCGCTGGAGATCAACGGAGCGCAACATTATCTCCAGATCGCAGATCTCAATATTGGTATCCTGTACGTTTTTGGCGTCGTCTCGATCGGTGTTTATGGCATCATGATCGGAGGTTGGGCATCCAACAACAAGTTCTCGTTGCAGGGTGCACTGCGCGCTTCGGCCCAGATGATCAGCTATGAGCTGGCCATGGGAATATCCATCATCGCACTGATCATGATCACCGGTACCTTGAGCATGCGGGAGATAAGTATGATGCAGGGAGGCGGTATCGGTGCAGAATGGAAGTTCTGGAACGTAGTTTACCAGCCCATCGGATTTCTCATTTTCCTGATTTGCGCCTTCGCGGAATGTAACCGCATGCCCTTCGACCTTCAGGAGTCAGAGACGGCGTTGGTGGGTGGTTATCACACCGATTATTCAAGTAAGAAACTCGGATTCTACTTGTTCGATGAATACATCAACATGTTTATCTCGTCGGCGGTGATGGCGACGCTCTACTTTGGCGGCTATAACTTCCCTTTCATGAACGACCTGGGACTCAGCCAAAACACCATCACGATCTTTGGTACAATAGCATTATTTGTCAAAGTCGGGTTCTTTATCTTCTTCTTTATGTGGATTCGCTGGACGTTGCCGCGGTTCAGGTACGACCAGTTGATGAACCTCGGATGGAAAGTGTTAATCCCGTTGGCAATAGCAAATGTAGCCGTGACAGGGCTGGTGATGATTTTAACTGACTAAAATTGGAGGAATGTCTATGCAATCCTTGACAGGCAGATCGAAAGTAGTTGTGAAGAAGGAAATGACGCTGGCAGAGCGAATGTATCTGCCGGCCATCATTGGGGGCATAATGATCACCCTCCGTCACCTCTTCAAAAGGAAAGCCACCGTCAAGTATCCCGAAAAGAAACGACAGTTCAGCCCGGTGTGGCGTGGCCAACATGTCCTCAAGCGCGATGAAAACGGCGCGGAGCGTTGTACAGCCTGCGGTCTTTGTGCCGTGGCCTGTCCGGCCGAAGCGATAACGATGACAGCTGGAGAACGCAAGAAGGGCGAAGAACATCTTTACCGCGAGGAGAAGTATGCAGTGACGTACGAGATCAATATGCTTCGATGCATCTTTTGCGGGTTGTGTGAAGAAGCCTGTCCGAAAGAGGCAATTTTCCTGACCGACCGGCTTGTGCAGACCGAATTTACACGTGGTGAATTTATTTATGGGAAAGACAAACTTGTAGAGCCAGTGGATCGGCGGATTGACGTCACGAAAAGGCAAACACCCGCCGTCCTGGAGTTTAAAAAACACAAGCAGTATTCTCATAATAAATAATAGCACGTTTGTTCTCTATATAAGAGACAACAACTGGATATTTGAAACCTCATTGAACCTATAGATTGTGATACTTTACGCGTTTTACTTCCTCTCCTTCCTGGCGGTGCTCAGCGCCATCATGGTGGTGTTTTCGAGGAACCCGGTGTACAGCGTATTGTACCTGGTGATCACTTTCTTCTGCGTCGCCTGCCACTACCTGCTGTTGAATGCCCAATTTCTTGCAGCAGTGCACATCATCGTGTACGCCGGCGCAATAATGGTGCTCTTCCTGTATGTGATCATGCTACTCAATCTGAATCAGAAGGATGAGGCCCACAAACGCAATTTGTTCAAGTTCGCAGCCGTGATAACCGCCGGACTTCTAATGGTAGTGATTGTCGGCAGTCTCAGAGGCGCAGAAGCGACACATATCAGTTTTGAGTCCAGCCACGATACCGGACTTGTGAAGAACCTTGGGCAGTTGCTTTTCAACGAGTTCTTGTTGCCGTTTGAGATTGTCTCTATACTCCTCCTGGCTGCGATGGTTGGGTCTGTGATGCTGGGGAAATTCCATCGCAAAAGAATGAAAGAAATGGCTCTGTCCAATGGTCGGAGTACTATGCCGAAAGCAAAACCCGTGGACGTAGAAGAAGTGACAAAATGAATGAAAGTATAACACAGGCTGTCCAGGGAGTACCGCTCAACTATTACATCTGGTTGAGTGCTGCCCTGTTCGTCATCGGCGTGATGGGAGTTCTGTACCGCCGAAATGCCATCATCATCTTTATGTGCATTGAACTTATGCTGAATGCCGTGAACCTCCTGTTGGTTGCCTTTTCCGCTCACCACGCCGACGGGAAGGGACAGGTGTTCGTTTTCTTTATCATGGCTGTCGCAGCAGCCGAAGTGGCCGTTGGCCTTGCTATTTTGGTCGTGATCTATCACAACACGCGCACGACCGACATCAACGTACTCAATAAACTTAAATGGTGATGAGTGACCTCATTGGCTTAATACCGCTTGCACCTCTTCTCGGATTTATTTTCATTGGACTCGTAAATAAAGATTTGACGAAAGGATGGGTTTCGTTTCTGGCCTGTTCGTCCGTGCTGTTTTCGTTTGTCTTATCCGCCGTCTTGTTCGTCGGCCTTCTCAATGCCGAGACAGGCGAAAAACAGTTTACCTTCACCGCATTCGAATGGATATCGGCTGGCAATTTCTCGGCCTCCATTTCCTTCCTGGTCGATCCCCTCAGCGCGGTGATGATGCTGATCATTACCGGCGTCGGATTCCTGATCCACGTCTACTCCGTCGGCTACATGCACAGTGACGACGGCTATCACCGGTTCTTCATGTACCTGAACCTGTTCATCTTCTTCATGCTCATGCTGGTTATGGGTTCGAACTACCTGATGATGTTCATCGGATGGGAAGGCGTCGGGCTCTGCTCCTACCTGCTCATCGGTTTTTGGTTCAAGAACCAGGAATACAACGATGCGGCAAAGAAAGCATTCATCATGAACCGTATAGGCGACCTCGGACTTATCCTTGGCGTCATCCTGATCTTCGTTCAATTCGGCAGCATTGAATACGCTGACGTCTTTTCAACGGCTATCGGTGTTGAGATAGGCTCGGACGTAATTACGCTCATCACTATCCTACTTTTTATCGGCGCTATCGGAAAGAGCGCTCAAATTCCCCTCTACACATGGTTGCCGGATGCCATGGCAGGCCCAACTCCCGTGTCGGCCTTGATCCACGCCGCAACGATGGTTACTGCGGGTATCTACATGATCGCCCGGAATAATATTCTTTACACGTTGGCCCCCGACACGCTCGAGGTTGTGACCATCATCGGTTTGGCTACGTCAGTCTTCGCCGCAACCATCGCCGTCGCACAGAACGATATCAAAAAAGTGCTCGCCTACTCAACCGTTAGTCAACTCGGCCTGATGTTCGTAGCGCTGGGTGTCGGCGCGTTCGCTACGGGTGTGTTCCACATGGCCACGCATGCCTTTTTCAAAGCACTTTTGTTTCTGGGCGCCGGTAGCGTCATCCATGCAATGAGTGGCGAGCAGGATATCCGTCGGATGGGCGGCCTTAAGAAATATCTTCCCGTGACGTTCGTTACGTTCCTCATCGCAACGTTGGCTATTGCAGGAATCCCACCCTTCGCCGGTTTCTTCTCAAAAGACGAGATCCTCGCGCAGGCGTTTATGGATAACAAAGTAGTCTGGTTTTTCGCCGTTGTAGCGTCGTTGCTCACGGCGTTCTATATGTTCAGGTTGTTCTTCCTGACATTTTACGGAACCAATCGCGCCACGCCCGAGGTACAGCATCACATTCATGAGTCCCCGAAGAGCATGACCGTTCCGTTGATTGTATTGTCCGTTTTGTCAGCGATTGGTGGTTTTATGGGCATCCCCGAAGTCTTCGGCGGCAGTCACGCCTTGAACAGCTTCCTTTCTCCTGTTTTCGCCGGCTCACAGCAGCTTGTTGAAGCACACCATCATTTATCGCACAGCACAGAGTGGATGCTCATGGGAGTCATCGTGGGACTGACAGCGGTGATGATCTACGCCGCGTGGTCGGTCTTCGCCAGAAAGCAAACAGTACCCGCCGAAGAAGGTACCGCACTGTCACCCACCCATCGAATTATCTACAATAAATATTACGTGGATGAAGCCTATGACAAGATAATCGTTCGTCCGCTCTTCTTCATTTCGCGTGTGTTTGACACAATCATTGAACGGCTGATGATCGACAACCTTGTGAACGGCATGGGAAGGCTTGTTACCTGGGGAAGTAAGACGCTCAGGCTCGTGCAAACGGGAGATACGGCATTCTACATTTTCGCCATGGTGATTGGTGTGATCGTCATAATGGCGGCAAAAGCAATATTCTAACGACTGGCTTATTTTTAACGATAGACATGTTAACAACGTTACTGATCTTCTGGCCACTTGCGGCAACATTGCTCGTGATGATCTTTCGCGGAGACGCCGCAAAACGCCTGGCGTTGGCGGGAGCACTTGTAGAATTGGTGATCAGCCTGGTAGCAGCCATCCAGTTTGAACGCAATGCCGAGGCGCAATTCCTGGTCAATGTGCCGTGGGTCGAGTCGTTGGGGATTTCCTACCACGTTGGAATGGATGGGATCAGTCTCATGCTTGTCCTGTTAACAACGGTGCTCACACCGCTGATCATCCTTTCGTCGTTCAGAAACACCTATGACCGTCCAAGATCGTTCTATAGCCTCATCCTCATCATGGAGATGGCCCTCGTGGGTGTGTTCGTCGCACTGGACGGATTTCTGTTCTATGTTTTCTGGGAAATGGCGCTTATTCCGATCTACTTCATATGTCTCAGGTGGGGTGGCGTGAATCGTGGCGCCGTTACACTTAAGTTCTTCATCTACACATTGGCGGGTAGCCTCGTGATGTTGGTGGCCTTCATCTACCTCTACCTGCAGACGCCGGCTCCTCACAGCTTTTCTATTGACGCACTCTATGCCGTAGGCAAGGCACTGCCCAGTGCTACGCAGGGCCTGATCTTCTGGGCCATGTTCCTGGCGTTCGCAATCAAGATGCCGGTATTCCCATTCCATACGTGGCAGCCCGATACATATCAAACCGCTCCTTCACAAGGCACTATGTTGCTCGCTGGCATCATGCTCAAGATGGGAATCTATGGGGTAATACGCTGGCTGCTACCATTGGTACCCGTCGGCGTTAACCAATGGGCGTCTACCGCCATTGCACTGGCCGTTATCGGAATAGTGTATGCATCTTGCCTCGCGATCGTCCAGAAAGATTTCAAACGTCTGGTCGCCTATTCTTCGATTGCGCACGTAGGATTGATCGCTGCGGGATTGTTTACGTTAAACCGTATTGGGATGCAGGGCGCAATGATCCAGATGGTGAGCCACGGCATCGTGATCGTCGGATTGTTCTATGTAATTGACATCATTTTCTCAAGGACAACCACGCACGAAATGCCGCAACTGGGCGGAATTCGTACTCAGGCGCCGCTGCTGACAACCGTGTTTATGATTATTCTGTTGGGGAGCGTTGCACTTCCCCTGACGAGCGGCTTCATCGGTGAATTTCTGCTCATTAATTCCGTGTTTCAATTCAGCGCCACCACAGGAGCAGCAGCCGGGCTTACGATGATTTTAAGTTCCGTGTATATGTTCAGGGGTTTCCAGCAGACGATGCTTGGGGAAACGAATGGTCGGACGGAAAAATTCGCAGACATCGACACACAGGAAAAACTGGTATTATATCCCGTCGCCGCCCTGGTGATCCTGATTGGAATATACCCGGCGCCGTTGTTAAGTATTTCTGAAGCTGCCGTGGACAGTC
>CAZIAG010000189.1:0-7479 GCA_964537375.1 uncultured Roseivirgaceae bacterium | reverse complement strand
GCATTCAGAAAATCCCGGTTCTCGGCGGATGCCCAGAACAAATGCGTGCCCGAAATACATTCGTAACGCATATAGTTCCTTCCCCCTAATTCTCCAATGTATCGGCGTTCATGGAATAATGAAAAATTGACCGCAAATGCCTGGGAGGAAGTCCTGACAAAATAAACGACCGCTTTACCCTCACCCGGCGGCTTCAAACCCTGGCCGAATAATGGCGGGGCCAAGGACGCGAGGAGAACGAATAAAGCAACCCAATATTTTTCGAAACCAGTCCGGCGCATTGAGGTAAGTTAAGGTGCTTTCGGGAAAGAAAAAAGCCCTGCGGAAGCAGGGCTTACAAAGTTCGGTGCAAGCTGATTACTTGCGAGGAAATTTCTCATCGCGATTTGCGGCAAACCAGGCGAAGGCCGCCGTTACGACCGCATTGTGTTTCAAATCGTCAGGGACAGCTTTATCGTACAGGTCCATGCTGGTGTGGTGAGTACGCGACCCGTATTCGATGGGATCCTGAATAAACTGAAATCCGGGCAATCCAATTGCGTCAAAGGAGAGGTGATCGGTACCTGAGGTGTTTCTCAGCGTCAGCGTGGTCATTCCCATCTCTTCGAAGGGCTTCATCCAAGCCCGGAAAATCGGTCGCGCAGCCTCATTCTCCTGCATATAGACTCCGCGATATTTACCGGTTCCGTTATCCATGTTGAAATAGACTGAGAACTTTTCAGCCGCAGGCTTCAATTGAATGGAGTCATAGGGATAACTTTGATCCAATCGTTCACCAAAGACGCGCTTGACGTAATTCCGCGAGCCAATCAAACCTTGTTCTTCTCCGCCCCACAACGCAATCCGGATAGTTCTCCTGGGATTTTGCCCCAACGACTTGAGGATTCGCATGGCCTCCATCATGACAGCCGAACCTGCACCGTTGTCCGTCGTTCCCGTGCCGCTATGCCACGAATCCAGGTGAGCACCAATCATCACAACTTCATCCTTCAGGTCCGTACCCGGAATTTCGGCAATCACATTGAAACCCGGAGCGGCGTCAGTGAACTGCGTTTCAAGTTGCAGTTCAAGGCGCACGGTCTCGCCTTTTTCGATCTGGCGTACCATGCGGTTGTAATGTTCAGCGGCCACTACAATCTGCGGAAGAATCTTTGGGGCGTTAGCACTCTGTGCACGCTCGCGCTGGTCAAAAGGTGTTTCCGGCGGATACGGCACGGTAGCGGCGCTGACCGTTACGGTCCCATCTTCAAGCCGTGCTGACGAACTTGCCTCCAGGACAGCAACAGCACCCTCCTTTTGAATAAGATCCCATTTCAGCCAAGCCAATCGCTGGGGTTCGGAGACACCACGGAACCTCCGGCCACGAAACGCTTCGCTTGGACCAGAATTAGCCATTTGCAACAGGTCGCTATCTTCCAGGCGTCGCGCGTCAGGCTCGAACCCCGGCTGCACTGGCGTTGGCAGGCTGAACAAGACGATCTTTCCCTTTAGCTTGCCCCGGTATTTGTTCAGATCTTCTTCTTTTTGGATATTCAGGTATACGGCCTCTGCCTGCAAGGTCCCTTTCACTCCAGGAGTCCATGCCTTTGGGTAAGCAATAACCGGGAAATAGACCGGTCCGGTGCAATGCAGCGCAAATCGTTTTAATTCCCACCCACGACCAAATTCCTCATCCCATTGATCGATGTGGACGTTTTGCAAGCCCCAGGAGTTAAGGGTTTTGACGACGTAATCCGCCGCCTTGCGATGGCCTGGTGAATTTGTGAGGCGCGGGCCGTACACATCGGTGAGGTAGCTCAGGATTTCCATCACCTGAGACTGCTCGAGTCCCTCTCGCTTGATTTTCGAAACAATAGCTGTATCAAGCTTTTCCTGCGCGTTCAAGGTCAACCCCAGGCCGCCAAGAAGAACAAACAACAGCGCGAAAAATTTCTTCATGATTGTCAGTGATTTAGGTTAAGGCCCCTAAAATAGACCCTGGAATTGATTTAAACCCTACCGCTCGTTTAAAAATTCGGTCTCACTCTTCGGAGTCCATGTTGAGGACGATCTCCTTCCTCGAAAGCCAAATGTTCCAGACGCCGACCAATCGATCAATACCGTCTGGTTGATGAACAATAACTGGCTTGGTATAGAGCAACGAATCGGTACTACGGCCCGAAGCGTCCCTCAAAATCTGGACGTTATCCACCTCCTCATCCACACCTGAGGCAATGTAGGCATCGATCAGTTGTTGCTCGAGGATATGGTTTACTTCTCCACCCGGTGTAATAAAACGAATTCGTCCACCATGGGCCTCAAGCGCCGAGTCGATTAGCATTGAATCGCTTCCAAGTTTTTCAAGGGCACCCACAAGGCGTCGCCCCTCCTCAAAGGCGGCTTCCGTCAATTGCGGTTCAGTTACCCTCTTGATTTCCCGTTTCTTCCTTTCCTCGCGAATCTGGTGGCGTTGTTCTTCAGACAAGGTGCCTCCGCATCCGATCAATAGAAGGACCGTGTAAATGGTCAGCAGTATCCGCATGTCCAAATTTCAGGTCCGATGAAGCAAAATCCAAGTCAACGCAGCTAAATCCGCAGACGTTTAATACGCAGGGGATTTTCTTAACTTTGCAACCGCTCATTTTATGGTCGAAAAACTAGAAGAGATAAGCCACCGATTTGAAGAGATAGGGCAGCTGCTCATGCAACCGGAAACGGTAGCGGACGTTAAGAGTTTTACCCGCCTCAGTAAAGAATACAGAGACCTGGAACGGATCGTCGGCAAGTACCGCCAATGGAAGGAGGCGAAGGGCCATCTGCAGCAGGCAAAAGACGTTTTGGCAAAAGAAAAGGACAGCGAGCTAAGGGAACTCGCGAAGATGGAAATCGAGGAACTTGAACCGCGGATCGAAGAATTGGATGCCGCGCTTAAAGAACTGCTCATCCCGAAAGATCCGAACGATGACAAGAACGTGCTGCTTGAAATACGCGCCGGTACAGGCGGCGACGAGGCGGCCATATTCGCTGGAGATCTATGGCGGATGTATCAACGATTCTGTGACCGAAAAGGCCTGAGAATGACGGTACTCGATGTGACTGAAGGTACCGCCGGTGGTTACAAGGAAGTCATAAGCAGTGTGACCGGTGAAGGGGCGTACGGATTGTTGAAGTTCGAATCAGGCGTACACCGTGTGCAACGTGTTCCCGCCACCGAACAGATGGGCCGCGTGCATACATCGGCAGCTTCAGTCGTCGTCCTGCCTGAAGTTGACGAGGTCGGCGACATCGAAATCAATCCTGCGGATATCGAGATACAAACAGCGCGTTCGAGCGGCGCTGGAGGCCAGAATGTCAATAAAGTTGAAACCAAAGTGCAGCTCACGCATAAACCAACCGGCATTGTAATTACATGTCAGGTCGAACGTTCGCAACATGGAAACCGCGAACGTGCGATGCAAATGCTGAAAACCAAACTGTACGAGCTGGAAGTGGAGAAACAAGAAAGGGAAATGGGTGCGGCAAGAAAATCTCTCGTGCGAAGCGGTGATCGGTCTGAGAAAATACGAACGTACAACTATCCGCAAAGTCGAGTGACCGACCACCGGATCGGTTTTACACAACACAACCTGCCGGCTATTATGAACGGCGAAATAGACGACTTTATCGAACAACTGAGAATCGCGGATAGCGCGGAAAAAATGGCAGAGGGCAACGCATCGGCATAACGTTTGCGACGGGCTCACAAATCAGTATCTTTATCAAATTGAGATATAAAGCATGAAAAGGACATTAATTGTCGTCGGTATTATTCTCCTCGTTGCCTTCATCCTATATCGGATGTTTGCCGGCCCGTATAACAAAGCGGTTGAGTTGGAGGAACAGATTCCCTTCATGTGGGCACAGGTGGAGAACCAATACCAGCGAAGAGCTGACCTGATTCCAAACCTGGTTAATACCGTCAAAGGATATGCGCAGCACGAACAACAAACCCTCACTGAGGTGATGCAGGCGAGAGCCAGTGCGACACAAGTGAAGGTCAGCGCTAACGATCTTACACCGGAAGCGATCGCCAGATACCAACAGGCGCAAGCTGGTCTGACCTCTGCACTAGGCCGGTTGTTGGCCGTTGCCGAGAACTACCCGAACCTGAAGGCCAACGAGAATTTTCGCGACCTTCAGATTCAATTAGAAGGAACTGAGAACCGGATAGCCCTGGCGCGTGACCGCTTTAACGAAGCCGTAGTTACTTATAATACCGCAATCCGGCGTTTCCCGATGAATCTTTTTGCCAGCGCATTCGGTTTCGAGATGAAGGGGTATTTCGAAGCTGCGACCGCCGCCGAGCAAGCCCCGACCGTCGAATTCTGATCTTCACTCTCTGCTTGCACAAAACGAGAGTCCCCACCCTGAAATATGGGTGGGTTTTTTTATTCTGGCCCAACCCGAGACGCGCTCGACCCGTAAACATTTCTTAATCAACCAAACTAATGACCATGCGAAACACGCTATTTGTCCTCTTCTTTATGACGGTCACCACGTCTGGCCTATTTGCGCAAAACGACACGGAGGCGATCCGGCAAGTAGTCACCTCAGCGTACATTGAGGGTATTCACAACGGTGGACCGGTCGACGATATTCGACGCGGCTTTCATCCCGGCTTCAACATGTTACGCCTGATGGATAATGAACTTCGTCCACTTTCTATTGAGGAGTGGATTGCCTCAATCGAGGAGTATCGAAAGGAAGCTAAACCAGCATCACCCCGAGCTGAGGGAAAATTCGTCAACATCGACGTAACCGGAAATAACGCGATTGTCAAGCTCGAGCTTTTCCGCAACGACAAAAAGATATTTACAGATTACCTGGTGCTGTACAAGTTCAACGAAGGCTGGCAAATCGTCAGCAAGACTTTCTACCGGCATTAGACGTCCACTAAAAAAAGAGGGATATGTTTAGACATATCCCTCTTTGATCATTCCTTTACTAATCAGAGCGTCCGTTTGACTTCGCGGTTTTCGTAACTTTCTATCACGTCACCGACTTTGATGTCGTTGAATCCATCGACACCAATACCGCAGTCAAATCCAGCCCTCACTTCCGCAGCGTCATCTTTAAAGCGCTTCAGTGAATGGAGTTTGCCGGCATACACCACAATACCATCGCGAATGATTCGGATAGGGTTTGATCGTTTGATCAACCCATCGGTCACCATACAACCTGCAATCGTCCCGACCTTTGAAATCTTGAACGTTTCACGAACTTCGGCGTTACCCACAATCACCTCTTCAACCTCCGGTGCCAGCATTCCCTCCATGGCATCGCGGACTTCATTGATTGCGTCGTAGATGATCGAATACAGGCGTATTTCAATTTCTTCCGCATCCGCAATGCGTCGTGCGGCCGCAGACGGACGAACCTGAAACCCGATGATGATGGCATCCGAAGCAGAAGCCAAAAGGACATCCGACTCGGAAATTTGTCCTACACCGCGATGAATAATAGCAACTTGTACTTCAGGCGTCGAAAGTTTCAACAACGAATCGGAAAGAGCCTCGACAGAACCATCCACGTCACCCTTAACGATAACGTTGAGTTGCTTAAAGTTGCCAATCGCAAGGCGTCGACCAATTTCATCAAGGGTAATATGCTTTTTCGTTCTGAGATTCTGCTCACGCATGAGCTGCATACGCTTATTAGCGAGTTCACGCGCTTCGCGGTCGGTTTCCATTACATTGAACTTCTCACCGGCTTGTGGAGCTCCGTCAAGACCAAGCACAACCACCGGAGTAGCAGGTCCGGCCTCCGTCACTTTCTTCCCGGTATCGTCGAACATCGCCTTCACGCGTCCGTAATGTGGTCCGGCCAAAAGGATGTCTCCAATTCTAAGTGTTCCATTCTGGACCATCAGGGTAGCTACATAGCCGCGGCCTTTATCAAGAGATGCCTCGATGATTGAACCGGAAGCAGACCGGTTCGGGTTAGCCTTCAGGTTCAGCAACTCCGCTTCAAGAAGGACCTTTTCCAGGAGTTCGTCAACGCCGAGGCCCGTCTTTGCCGAGATCTCCTGGCATTGATATTTTCCACCCCATTCTTCAACAAGTATGTTGATCTTCGATAGTGACTCACGAATTTTATCGGGATTTGCACCGGGCTTATCAATCTTGTTGATCGCGATCACGATGGGTACGCCCGCGATCTGCGCGTGGTTGATAGCTTCCTTCGTCTGAGGCATTACGTCATCGTCTGCCGCAACGACAATGATGGCCACGTCGGTGATCTTCGCACCCCGGGCACGCATGGCGGTAAAAGCCTCGTGACCCGGTGTATCCAGGAACGCGATCTTGTTACCGCTTTTTGTAGTCACGTCGTACGCACCGATGTGCTGCGTGATTCCGCCTGCTTCCTGAGCGGTCACCTTGGTATTTCGGATATAATCCAGCAACGAAGTCTTACCGTGATCCACGTGACCCATAATGGTAACGATCGGCGCCCGAGGCTCCAGATCCTCGTCGCTATCCTGGTCTTCAGGCACAATGAGTTCCTCATCCGCGGAGGCAAACTGCACACTGTATCCGAATTCGTCTGCTATTACCGTGATGGCCTCAGCATCCAGGCGCTGGTTGATCGACACGAACATGCCCAGGCTTAGACAGGTGGAGATCACATCGTTGACCGACACGTTCATTAGCGAGGCAAGGTCGTTCGCCGAAATAAATTCCGTAACCTTGAGTGTTTTTGAAGACTCTTGCTCCTGCAGCATTTGCTGCTCGTGCGCTTCGGAAATGGCTTGTCGCTTCTCGCGGCGGTATTTCGAGCCCGATGTTTTCTTGCTTCCGCCGCTGAGTTTCGCAAGCGTCGCCTTTATTTGGTCCTGGATCTCTTTTTCTGAGGGCTCTTCCTTTTGAATCCGCGGTTTGCCCTTTTGCTGAGCAGCCATTCTGGCTCTGCCCGTCTGATCGCTTACGGTAGTAATCCTCTTCCGTGGCCGCTTACCTTTGCGGTCATCTTTAAGATCCGAGGAGGCAACGGGCGCGTCTTTCTTTTTCTCCACCGGCAGCTCAATTTTGTCAACGACCTTGAGGCCTTTGAGCTTGTCTGCCTTCGCCTTGATGATCTCTTGTTCGGGAGCTTTTTCCACGGCAGGCTGTTCGGGAGCGGGCTCTGGCGTTTCCTTTGCAGGGGTTGCCGGCGTTTCTTTCTTCGTTGCCTTATCGAGTTCTATCTTACCAAGAACCTTGATTCCCTCGAGCTTCGGTTTCTCGCGTTCGACCTTTTCCGGTTTCGGTTCTTCCTTAACTTTAAGGTCCTTTGAGCCGAGGTTCTTAATCATTATGCTTTCCTCGTCATCGAGCCGTTTCTTGCCGGTTTCCTTTTCGCGTTCGATAACGACATTCTCGGTATGCTTTGTGCCAATGGTAAGCCCGGACGCTTCCATCTTTTCTGAGGCAGACGAAGCGTACTCTTTCGACAGCATGGCATACTGTTCGGCGGTCAGCTTCG
>CAZIAG010000188.1:0-7490 GCA_964537375.1 uncultured Roseivirgaceae bacterium | reverse complement strand
ATGTGGCGTTCAATTCTATTGAATTGAAGTGCTTTCCGTAGAGTTTAAGGAAGTCTGATTCTTTAATGCCCTCCGGATAAATCTTGCCGACCCAGTCTTTCCTTCCCCATTTTGCACAACCAACGTAAATTTGAGGCGTTGCGACCGTTCCAAAGGAATTGAGAAACGGTACGGTTTTCCGGGTGACCACCGCTGAATAAGGACCAGGCAGAGTACAACTGGATTCAGCACCTTCTTTACTGCGCTTACTCCACGTGTCCTTGTGCTTCGGGAAGCAAAGAGACTTTCACCCAAGTGAATTCGGGCTCCGTTTCCAGCGCTTTTTCGTAGGTTTGAACAGCCTCGTGCGCCTGACCCTTCTTGAGCAGGGCCTGTCCAAGAAACGCCAGGGTGTCCAGGTAAAACCAATTTGCCAGTGTGTCGCCGCCGGATTCGTAATACTGGATAGCCTTTCGGTAGGCCGCGATCGCCTGGTCCAGGTCGCCGCCAAATGATTCCGGAGTAAAGAACTTTGCGTTCCCCTCGAGCTTCCAAACCAGCGCCGACTTGGGCGTGTCCTTCAACGCCCTAGCCATGAGGGAAGAGGCCCTCGGCCCGAGGTAGATTCCTTTCCAGGGACTGTAAGCCAGGGTCAATCCATAAACTGACGACAAAAGCGCCCGGGCCTCACCCCATTTTGGATCTTTTTCCAGGAGGTCCTTAAGTATTTCCTCCGTATCGTCAACGTATTCGTCGAACAAGTCCTCATCCTGATCTCGCACGGTGGCGGACAGTATGCCAAACTGCGAAAGAGCAACACGATACCGCAGTTGAGCGTTTTCGGGATCCTTTTCGAGCGAGGCCTTGTCCCTGACGACCACTTTTTTCCATTGCTCTTTTGCTAAGGCCGGATCACTCGTCACATAGGCCGCATAGGCGTTAGGATCAGATTCAGCTGAAGGATTCTGTGCCACCGTCACATGAACTACACAGCAACACAACACGGCGAGGAGAATGGCCATATCAGTCTACTTTCTTCAGGTTCATTTCAAAATTCTTCACCCATGTCGCACCGTCACTGGAGAATTCACCAATCTCATTCCAGGTGCTCGCTGCCGGGTCGAGTGTGATGGTGTACCGCATCTTGCCATAGTTTGGTATGTCAAATCCCCACTGAAATTTGTTGGTATCTACCAAATTGAACCAGGCGTCGGTGGTGTGTCCACTCTGTACATATGACCGGAACTTGTACTGGTCGGTGGATTGGTCGTATGACAGGATGCCTAGCGCGTCGTGAACGACTTTGCCAGCACCCGGTTCACCTTCCGGCAGTGTTCCCCTTCCTTCAACGAGATACACGAGTCCGTCAAGCTTGGGGGTGATGATTTCGATCACGTTGGATTTTTTAGGTTCACCGGGACCCATTTGCATCCATCCTTCACCTTCCCACCGACCTGCCCAACCGTCGAACGCTTTCATTTTGTCGCGGTTCGCCATGCTGTGCTGTGCTTGTGCAGAGGACCCGATTATGACGATCAGGCATAACGCGATTGTTGTCGTTTTCATAATGTTTCAGGTTTTTTGATGATTACTTATTTTCCAATGTATTGCCTCAAGGCGTTTACATATTCTTCAAATGCTTTGATTCCTTTTGGCGTGACACGACAAGTGGTCAACGGCTTTTTTCCCTTAAACGATTTTTCCACCTGGATATAACCGGCCTCTGACAGCTTGTCCAATTGTACGCTTAGGTTTCCAGACGTGCTGTTGGTCTTTTCTTTCAGAAAGGTGAATTCCGCGCTCTCTACGCTCAGAAGAAGAGACATCACGGCAAGCCGGAGTTGTGAATGAAGCAATGGATCTAGTTCTTTAAACATATCAGTCAGCTCTGCGCTTCAACAAATATCCGGGAAGGAGGAAGCCACAAATGATCGCCACCGCCGACATCAGTGGTTGAACCTCATAGGGAAGCATAAACGTGATCAGTCCAAACGCCCAGAACGATGCACCCCCAAACATCAGCGGTTTGAAGCGAAGCAACGCGCCAGAGACAAATGTTGGAATGGTCGCGGTGGTGAGGATGACCGGGTTGATCTGGTAATTGATCTTTTGGCCCATCACCACAAATACCACGATGGCCAGTCCAAACATGATCCAAAGCCACATCGATATGCGGTCGAGGTGAGTATAGACCCGGTCGGCCTTCTTATCGCGATAACCCTTAATGAATGAAATTATCCACGCTGGTATCGTGATTGCCCAAACAACGTAGGGGTATGGGTAGTTTAATAGGGTGAGGGCGTACATCCCGAGGTTAGCTACTACGACAACCCAACCCCAAAGCAGAAAATGAAAGCCGTTGCGTCGGGCGTTGCCCTTGGCCTGGCGGATCATGCCGGTGATGATGTCGAGGCTTTCCTGTGCCGTTAAATTTTGTGATGCTTGTTTCATAGAGTAATTATACGCAAATATTATAAATTGGTTTATAATGTAAACTAGTTTTTTATTAGAACACCCTTTTTGCCGTTATTTGGCCATGTTTACTGGTATTGTTGAGACAATCGGCACCGTCGTTTCCGTCGTAAAAGACGGCTCAAACCGTCATTTTGAGGTAAAAAGCCCTATCGGGTCGGAGCTGAAGATAGATCAAAGTGTGTCCCATAACGGCGTTTGCCTGACGGTGACGCAGATAAGCGGCAATGTCCACCGCGTTACAGCAATCCGGGAGACTCTGGAACGATCAAACCTGGGAAACCTCGAAGAGGGGTCGCACGTGAACCTGGAGCGCTGTATGCTGAATAATGGCCGATTTGACGGCCATATTGTTCAGGGCCACGTCGATCAGGTAGGAGTCGTCAAAACGATCGCCGACCAGCACGGCAGTTGGCTATACCGAATCGAATACGATCCGTCAGGCGGAAATATTACCGTTGAGAAGGGCTCTATTTGTGTCAACGGGGTTAGCCTCACGTGCTTTGACGTTTCCGACAACGGCTTCTCCGTGGCCGTCATTCCGTTCACCTTTGAGCATACGACATTTGGGAGCCTCAAGGCAGGGGACACCGTGAATCTCGAGTTCGACATTATCGGCAAATACGTCCAGAGGCTGCTCCAGCACCAAACTTAAGCCTGGGGAGCGCGCCGTGGAATGTGTGCGTCCGCCCACCTTAATAGTTTATAACTGAGGAAACCTGCGAGGCCACCAACCATCCACCCGGCCACCACATCGCCGGGATAATGCACGCCCAGGTAAATTCTTGAGAACGAGACGATGACTGCCCAAATGAACAGGAGGTAAATCCACCTCCGGTGTCGGAGTATCATTACAAAGAAACACGCAACGCCAAAGGTGTTGGCAGCATGGCTTGAGGCGAAACCGTATTTTCCTCCGCGGTAGCCGTCTACAATGTGAACAAGGTGCTCGATCTCCGGGTCGTGAGATGGCCGCAACCGTTCAAACCACGGCTTCATGAGCGAGCTGGTTACCTGATCGGCGATGAGAACGGTGAGGGCAATAGCCACCAGCACGATCCAGCTCCGGAGACCATATGTCCTGAACACAAGATAAAGGAGAAATACATACAAGGGAGCCCACGTCATTGTCACTGAGATGAGCATCATGACCCGATCGAGCCAGGGAGTGTGCAGACCGTTGAAAAAGAGAAACAACTCCCTGTCCAGTTCCATTAACGTGTCAAGCATATATCGAAAGTGTACGGACGGCTATTACAAAGATGATTGCACTTCCATTCTTTTCAAAGTTGGTGAATAACATTATCATTACAACATGGAATTTATCCAGCAACCTCATACACTTTTAATGATTCGTCCCGCGGCATTCGGTTTCAATGAAGCGACAGCGGAATCAAACGCATTCCAGAGAAAAATCGAGAATGTTCGGCAGGTGGCATTGGATGAATTTGATCGCATGGTGGATGCATTGCGTTCGTATGACATCGACGTCCGCGTCTTTGAGGATACCCCGTCGCCAATCAAACCCGATGCAGTGTTCCCCAACAACTGGATCTCTTTTCACCAGGACGGAAAAACGATCCTTTATCCGATGCTTGCGGAAAACCGTCGGTCAGAGCGACGTGTTGATATTGTGGACGAACTTCGAAAGGAGTTTGCGATCAGTGAAGTGTTCGACCTTTCACCACACGAGAACAACGGGTGGTACCTGGAAGGCACGGGAAGCGTGGTATTCGACCACGTCAACCGGGTCTGCTACGCAAGCCGCTCGCCCAGAACTAGTGACCTGCTAGTAGAAAAAGTTTGTGACTTTCTTAACTACAAGCCCGTCATTTTCAACGCGCACGACGAAAACAATTCGCCCGTATATCACACCAACGTAGTGTTAAGCGTGGGGCAAAAATTTGCGGTGGTTTGTCTCGATGCCATCCGTCGGGAAGACGACCAGGAACTACTCCTGGCAAATTTTGCCGAGAGTCAGCACAAGGTCATCGCGATTAGCTACGCGCAGATGCGGGCGTTTGCCGGTAACCTGATCGAAGTGATCAACAACCAACACCAACCCGTGGTCATCATTTCCGACAGAGCACTGCGTTCGCTCCTTCCCGGACAAATAAATGCGATCAGTCAATACGCCGATGTGCTACCCATCTCGGTTCCCTCGATTGAAGAGGTAGGGGGAGGGAGTGTACGTTGCATGGTTGCCGGGATTCATCTGCCGAGGTTAACGCATTAACACGGTAGCAATTTTTCAGCGAATGCCCTTCGATTCATCCCTGTATACCGGGGCCATCCCCGGTTCATTGACCTCTGTGTGGTGCTGCGAGCGAATGATAGCGCGTTGCGATCAACTTGAAAGTCGCTCAAAAAATGTGTAACTCGTGTTAACAACCCTACGCTGATTTATGGAAAAATTCGATCTCGTCGTTATCGGAGCCGGCCCCTCCGGTTATGCGGCGGCAATGCGTTCCCTGGATTTCAAAAAGCGCACGTTGCTCATCGAACGAAATAACGTAGGTGGCGCCGGCGTGACGAATGGTGCACTTTCTTCAAAAACCTGGTGGGAACTGGCCCGCGAAGCGCGCACATTCCACAAGAATCTGAATCGATACAATATCAAGGCGCCCGAGATCAACTACCGCGAGATCCAGCAGGAAGTCCGGAAGGCGGTTTCAGAGCGAAAAGTGATGTTGGAAGACCACCTTCGGCAAATGGCGGATTCGCGGCACGCTCATTTGCTTTCCTTTAAAAAGGGTACGGCCAAACTGACGAGCCAGAATGAAATTGAAATCATCACCGACGCTGGGCGCGAAATCGTCTGGGGCGATTATGTGATCCTTGCGACCGGCAGCCGCCCCCGATACCTGCCGGAGCTTCCCATCGATGAGAAGATCGTGATGACCAGTGAAGGGATCGAGAACATGGAAGACTTTCCCGAGAGTATGGTAATCGTGGGCGCCGGCGTGATCGGTTGCGAATATGCCACAATATTCTCGGGATTCGGCCGGACGAAGGTTCATCTCATCGACAAGGGCGACCGGATTCTGCCCTTCGAAG
This sequence comes from uncultured Roseivirgaceae bacterium, assembly GCA_964537375.1. Lineage (GTDB taxonomy): Bacteria > Bacteroidota > Bacteroidia > Cytophagales > Cyclobacteriaceae > Chryseosolibacter. Next base: position 1,982 of record CAZIAG010000188.1, on the reverse strand, counting down.
ATGAAGATATTGTGCGGGTGATCGAGCGGAATATGGAGAACGCTGGCGTACTCATTCACCGGAATTCCCACTTGGTGCGCATGGAGATCAAGAACAATCGCGTTGAATACGAACTCGAATACAACGATGGCCGAAAGGAAGTATTCAACGTGGAAAAGGCATTGGTGTCTGTTGGCCGCGTGCCGAACTATGAAGGATTATGGGATGAGGGGACAGTTGCGATTGATATCTCTAAGCGTGGGATCGAAGACAACGATACCCAGACAAATATCGGCAACATCTTTGCTGTGGGTGATATTACTTCGGATATCTCGCTCGTGAATGTCGGTGAGTTGGAAGGTCGATATGCGGTGGAAAAGATATTCGGTAGCCCGCGGCGAAAGTTGGTGTATGAGAACATCAGTACTATCATGTTTCTCAATCCGGAAGTCGCCGGAGTTGGGCTTAATGAGATCAGTGCCCGCGAGAGGGGTATTGACTACAAAGTGGTGACACTGGATTACTCCTGTATCCCAAGAGCCATCGCAAAACGAAATACACAGGGATTTATTAAATTGCTCGTCACGAACGACCCGGAGATGAAGATACTGGGATTGAAGATCATCGGAAATCAGGCGTCCAGCGCCATGCAGGCTGTTGCACTACTGATTTCAATGGGCAAGGGCATTGAAGAGTTAGCGGAGTGTGTCCACCCGCACCCGTCGATTACGGAAGGAATCCAGGAATGTGTGCGGATGTTACTGGGTAAGTCGCTCTTCAAGCCTGATGCCATGAAAGGCAAACTTTCGTGCCGGGTCAGTTCAAGCGGTGTGTACGAAGATATTTACTTCTAACCTTCCCAACAATGAAAAACGCCTTCGCGCTTTTGTTGGTCCTGTCGGTCGTTGTTGGCATGCCACTGCATGCGCAGGACAACGGGCTGGAGTTCTCACGTTCCGGGAACATCTTGAAGAAAACCGTTAACGGAAAATACGAGGAGGTCGACTTCGAAGACCTGATCCGGCGCTACATGGGCAAAGAGAAGAGTGACCCGCTTGAAGGAATCTATTCCGTGTCTTGTGTGATCACCAAGACCAGCAAACGCTTTTTGAGCCGTCGTGAAAAAGTAAGGGTGGTTGCACGAAAAGATAACTATGCACGCGTAGCTATTCTCCGCGATTGGCCTGGATCCAAGCGCGATTTTATTGAGGTGACGCTGAGCTATCGGGATGCCAAAAGGTATCCTATCGTTGGCGAAATCCAGGAACTCTCTGAAGGCCGTGGCTTTATCTACCGACATATTGAACCCGATGGTACTGACCTTGATTTTGCGATGATCCCTTCCTCCATGGAATTGCTTGAAGGGGAATTCTCCGAGATGCATCGGCGAAAGACCGTCACCTACAAGTTGTCTTACCTGAAGATCTTCCCTAAGGCCACCGATGTGGTAACGAGGTATTGAACCCCACGCTTCGTCGACACGGCAGATCGCCGGGATAACGGATTCTTATCGAACGCGCGTGCCTTCCCCGCGTCGCCCAGGCGTTTCACCAGGAATCTGAAAATTATTCCGCCGTGCTAACGTTTGCGCCGGATGCATTTTGAGCCGGCAGCTCCCTGACAGGAACTTAATTCCCCTGAATGGTATTATTTTGTGGCGCATTTCTCGCCCATCATGAAGGCGTTCAGATGGAGATCGCCTGCCAACAAAATATGATCAGGGTAATCAGTAATGCTAACAGTATTCGCTGCTTGACACTCACGAACGAACGGTTAGGTTTGAGAGGCCGAATATAAATAGTGAACCAATAATTCACAAGTTTGTCTTAAGTTTCTGATATTTAATTTTTTATCAAGAATTCAGCGAGCATGCAATTCGATGCCATCAAAGCCCGGATCGAGCAATACCACCGCGAAGGGAAAAGGCTGTTCACCACGTCGTCATTTCAGTCACACAGCCTGGTCCTCCTGCACATGCTGAGCCGGATCGATAGGGCAATCCC
>CAZIAG010000187.1:0-7501 GCA_964537375.1 uncultured Roseivirgaceae bacterium | reverse complement strand
GGAACGGGAGGCCGTTTTTGAAGGCATGGCTCGCATGGTTGAGCGCCGCCCCCCCCGTCGGCGGTGAACGCCCGAACTCAAGGGTTTCGCCTAAAAAGTCGTCCGGCATTTCTTAGCACGCTAAGGCTCTTTTCGAGCATACCGCCCGTAATGGTTTGTTCATATCCAGGTACATCCGCTTCTTCGGCGGTCTGCGGATAGACAAAGAAGATGTTATGTCCCGGAAGCGATCGTACCATTCGCTTAGGGAGTTGATCCAGTATTGGGATATAGGAGATGCCTCCGGCACGTGAACACACAAACGCAAACATGTCATCCTGTGCCGAGCCCTTTTTGATGTTGTCGATATCACCGAAATCCAAATAACCCTTGTACACGACTTCCGGTGAAGCCTTTGACGTTTTCATGTAGTCAAATATGTGCGCGTTCGCCTCCGTCGTCGCGTAAAGCAGTATTCGCATTCGCAGGTGTGACGCAAGGTTAAGCACGCTTTGCAACCAATTGTAGAAACCCGGTTCGCGTTCTGCGAACCGCGGGCAGACCACCCACAAATTCTTATGAACGTTCAAGGGTACAACAAAACGCGTAATGAATAATGTTTGCGTCGTTTGCCTGACGAGGTTATCGAACGTGCGTCCAAAAATAATATCCGCCAGCGTTTTTTCGCCCGACCAGCCAAGGACGACATCGGTAACGAATTTCTCTTTAACGATACGTTTAATACCCGTGGCGACATTCCGGTCGATCGTTGCCATGATCTCGACTTTCTGATCTGCGGCGGCCGCGTGCAGGATCGCCTTATCGAGCAACTTCTTAGACTGCAGTAGTTTTTGCTGCACCTGTTCGCTGTCCTTCACTACCGTAAGCCCGATTATCGGCGACACGTCCTTTGCGTGCTTCATGGATGTCGCAAAGTCGATAAGCTTTTCCATCGTCTCGGGATTGGCAATCGGGACGAGGATCTGTTGTTTGGCGACGACAGGCTCCGGTTCGGAATCCAAATGGAGAAGAATTTTTTTACCGGCCTTCTCTGCAACAAACGAGGCCACCACGCAGCTAATTAATATCAGTATCACGGCACCGTTCAGCACGTTGTCGTCGACGAGGCCGATGTTGTATCCGACGAGGATGATCGCCAATGTTGCTGCGGCATGTGACCCACTCAATCCATACAACAGATTCGACTCAGCCCTCGAATAATTGAACAGCAACCCGGTCAATTTTGCGGCAGTCCCTTTACCGAGAACCGACAGTGCGGCCAGCGTAAGCGCAATACCTATCGCCGCCGGGCTGGACGTCAGAATGCCGAGGTCCACAATCATTCCGACGCTGATCAAAAAGAAGGGGATGAACAAGGCGTTCCCAACGAACTCAATCCGGTTCATCAAAGAGGACGTATGTGGAATAAGTCGATTCAGCGTTAACCCGGCCGCAAACGCTCCGATAATAGGCTCAAGGCCGGCAAGCTCAGCGAGAAATGCGCAGAGAAAAACGACCGACAAAACGAAAATAAAGTGCGCGGACTTTTCATCCTGCAGTCGCGTAAAGAACCACGACGACATCCTCGGCACGGCGAAGATGACAATAGCCGCAAAGATGGTCACCGATATGCCGAGGCTCGTCCACAGTTCCATGGTAAGTCCTCCCTGGGTCGCCCCCGTTATTACGGCAAGGATAATCAGCACGGCGGTATCCGTGAGAATTGTTCCGCCTACGGCGACGGCGACCGCCTGGTGTTTTGAGATACCTAGTCGAGTTACAATCGGATAGGCAATCAACGTGTGTGTTGCAAGGGTACTCGCTACGAGGATGCTGGTACTGATGGGGTAATCGACAAGAAAATAAAACACGGTAAACCCGAGCAGAATGGGGATAATAAAAGTGAGTATGCCGAAGATAATACTGCGATTTCTGTACTTCTTAAACTCGCCCAAATCAAGCTCCAGTCCGGCAATAAACATGATGTACAGCAAACCGATCGTGGAGAACAAGTTCACTGCCGCGGTACGGGCAATCAGGTTAAATCCATGTGGGCCGATGATTGTTCCGGAAATGATCAATCCGATAATCCCCGGTATCCGGAAACGGTTGAAAATGATCGGGACCAGGAGGATAATAAACAGGATCACTGAAAAGATCAGCACCTGGTTGGTAAACGGCGTCTGAAACTCGTGGACGAGGTTTTCCCAAATCTTGGTCATGTGCTCTTTTTAGTCCTCCGCCTGGAAAAATACCGCTCAATAAGCGAACGATTGGGCAAAAATCCAAATAGACGGAGCATCTCGAATTATTGCCGTTTTGCCGATGACTTGTAATTTGAACCGTCCATCTAAAGTCATTGTTCTACAACCGGATGCAATTGGTAATGGCATGAAACATTTCAAGGTCAAACCAGTTACTAAGGAAACCTGGAAAGATTTCGAAACGCTGTTCGAAAGCAAAGGAGCGCCGAAATACTGTTGGTGCATGGCGTGGAGATCAACCCCGGAAGAGCTCAAAGTCAATGACTCCAGCCATCGCAAGACCTACATTCGCAAACGGGTAAATGGAGGCACTCCCATTGGTCTCCTGGCTTACGAGGAAAGGGAACCAGTGGCATGGTGTTCCGTTGCACCAAGAGAAACATACCGACGACTTGATGGAGATGAATCACTTGACGGTGTGTGGTCCGTTACATGCTTCTTCATCAAACGGGAATACCGAAAGTCCGGCTTGACTGCCTTTCTGATCAGGGAGGCAAAGAAGTACGCCAAAAAGAACGGAGCCCGATACCTGGAAGCCTACCCTGTTGAAAACGATTCCCCCAGCTATCGCTTCATGGGATTCCTTTCCATGTTTGAAAAATCAGATTTCACTTTTGTAAAAAAGGCCGGGTTGAGGAGACATGTGATGGTTCATAAGTTATAGTTATTGCGTATCCGCCTCGGGCCAACGTTGCACACAGTTAATCAACCCGATCGCGCATCGCACTTGTCCTAACTCAACTCCCGGCTTCAGCGTCCTTGCACGTAATCGGGAAAACAATTCACCAAATCCACTCTACGCTTGAATCGACAGCCGATGCACGACGCTCGCCGCCTCAAAAAAATTAATCTTTAGTCTCTCCAATGGGACGAGCACAGCGCCGGCCTAATGTCGGTGCACGAGCGTTTGCCAAGTCAGTAAACAACCTGAATGACAACCCGGCGGCATGTGAATAGTCGGACGCTCAAAAAAACTATTCTATGCAAAAAAACTTTTACCATTCACCTCCGGTGATCACGTCAGCGCTAATGCTGCTTTTCATCGGCAGTTATGTGTACTCGGCCCCCCTTGGGGCGACGGGCTTATCGGTCGGCTCTGTGCTGCTTCAAGACTCGACATTCGACCCTCCGGAGCTGGTTCTCAGCGCTACTCCATTTACCATTCAAATCCGATTCACGGATCGGAGTCATGATGACGTGGAATACATGATCGAAAGTGGTCAGTCAAGGTACTTCATCCTGGAAGCCGATTCGGGCCAAACGTATACCTTCATCGACGAAGGCGAAGACTTCTTTCCCGGCAACACTTACAACTACCATGTGGAAGCGATCCTGAAGGACGGAACCATTCTATCAAATGTAGCCGAGGCGACGATTACCATGCCCTTGTCCCCGCCGCAAGTAGGTCCCGCCCAATTACCCTACGATGAAAGTGCGATCAACTTTACGCTCTATACTTTCTCCAGCGGCGGAAGCAACACGGAGGTGTATCGATCCACATCTCCAGATGGAGACTTTGAACTGATCGCATCCACACCGACGACGTTGCGATATTTTTTCACGGACAGCGACGTTGACTCGGGCGAGGTCTACTATTACAAAGCGCGCGTGCTTCATACCAATCCCGCGCTCACGTCCGAATTCACGCCCGTCCGAAGATACACAAGCCATTCGCCAAACTACAATCCATCGATGACTGCACGCCTTGTTGATCCGACGACTGTGGAGGTTACGTTCACCGATCACGAGATAAACGATGAGTTTTACTATTTTCCCGGTACCTTCGAAACGCTTGCGCTTGAAGACTCGGGAAGCACGGTGACGCTTTTCGACTACGTGCGGCCCGGGACGAAGACATACACGGTCGGGGTTGTTTTGACTGAACGGGATGATTACGATGTTTTTCCCATTGCCAGCGTGTCCATCGAAATACCTGCGCAGGCATGCGAAGAAACCGGCGGAATGGATTGGGAGATCTGGAAAAATGTATCGGGAACCGGCGTGGTTGACATCCCGATTAGCGAACCAGCCGACGAAATAAATAATATTACCGTTTTTGAGACACCGACCTATTACGCCAACTCTTACGGATCGCGCATCCGCGGCTATTATACATTCTGGATTGCCAGTGACGACAACAGCGAACTGTGGTTGAGTACTGATGGGAATCCGTTGAACAAACAACGCATCGCGCACGTCCCGGGTCACACCAATCCGCGTCAATGGGAAAAATATCCCTCACAACAATCTTCGCCAATTGAACTGCAGGCGGGACACCGCTACTACGTCGAAGTGTTGCACAAGGAGGGCGGTGGGAACGATCACATTTCCGTTGGGTGGCAACGGCCCGGCGGAGAACTGGAAAGGCCCATTCCGGGCGAGCGGATGATGCGCTTCGAACCTCCAACAACGTTACCCTGCGAAGGAACTGGTACGATAGCCCGGGAGATCTGGCGCAACATCAGCGGCACCGATGTCTCACTTGTCCCGTTTGATACATCGCCAGCAACCGTTGAAACCTATTCCTACTTCGAGACCGAGCAATACTATGACAATAACTACGGTAGTCGTATGCGAGGATATGTATGCGTTCCATTCACAGGTGACTATATATTTTGGGTTGCGGGCGATGATAACACGGAATTATGGCTCAGCACCGATGAACGTGAAGGGAATATCAATCTCATTGCGCACGTACCGGGTCATACCGCCTTCCGTCAATGGGATAAGTACAGTACACAGCAATCGAATCCTATCCATCTTGAGGCAGGGAAACAGTATTACATCGAAGCCAGACATAAGGAAGGCGGAGGCAATGATCACATTTCAGTAGGATGGCAACTTCCGACCGGCCAGGATGAACGCCCCATTCCCGGGCACCGCCTTATCCGGCACGAGGATACTTTTCCCAACGAACCACCGAATGTCACGATCGAAAGCCCTGATGAGGGCGAGACCATCGTTGGCGACGCAGTCCTTATCAGCGCGAATGCGACCGACCCTGACGGCGAAATAACATCCGTGGAGTTTATCGTCCACTACGATGACGAAGCGCATACACTTGCAGCATTCGCGGAAGGGCCGTATGAGTTTCTATGGGAGAACGTATCACCGGGCACCTATCAATTAAACGTTCACGCCACTGACGATTCGAACGCAACGTTTACGAAGGTAGTGCACTTTACCGTACAGGGGACATCCTGCGAAGGAACCGGTATCGTTTACCGTGAGGTATGGAGAAATATCCCCGGCTATTCCATCGGCGACATCCCGCTTGACTCGCCACCGGATGGCGTCGTGGAATTGAATTCGCTTACTACGCAGAACTACTACGCCAACGAATATGGAAGCCGTATCCGTGGTTACCTGTGCGCACCTGAAACAGGCGAATATGTCTTCTACCTTACGGGGGATGACATGGCTGAACTTTGGCTGAGCCCCGATGGCAGCTCCAGGAACAAGGCGCTGGTCGCGGCGATCTTTGGACACACTGGCTACCAGGAATGGAGCCATGCGCGTGCGAGTCAATCTGTACCGATTGGTCTGACAACAGGCCAGTTGTATTACTTCGAAATATTACACAAAGAGGGCGGCGGCGCCGATCACGTATCGGTTGGCTGGCAGACACCCGGCGCCACGCTGGAACGTCCGATTCCCGGGAATCGGCTACTGCCCCTAACGGATGAATTCACAATGGCAAAAATTGACGGAAACCCTGGCCCAATGGCTATGCCTTCTGGGGAGATAAGACTTTATCCGAACCCCACAACAAGCCGGGACATCAAACTGTCATTCATCGCCAACGACAATTCCCTCTTCAACGGATCAAAAATAGAAGTGATCAGTTTTACCGGAGAAGTAGTACACCGGCAGGTCCTCCATTGTGACACGGAATGCACGGAGTCGGTGCTATCACTTCAAAGCGATCTCCGACCCGGTATGTACCTGGTGAAAGTAAGTAAAGGCGATATGCTTTTTACCGAAAGGTTAGTGGTCAAATAAGAAAAGGGACGTCACGATGTTGTGGCGTCCCTTACCTTTCATTACAACCTGCCAATCAATTCAGGCTAAATTTCAACGGCATAATAAAACGCACGTTGACCGGTTTGCCGTTCTGCAAGCCAGGTTTCCACGGCGGCATCATCGATACAACCCGCACCGCTTCTCTATCGATATCCCTGGAAATACCGCGTAGTACCTGGACGTCCTGAATCTCGCCGCTCTTGGTGACCACGAAGCTGATGTGAACGGTTCCCTCGAGACCCAACTTTCTTGCGGCCGGCGGGTACACCATGTGTTTTTGAATGAACAACATCATGGCCTCGTACCCACCCATGAATTCAGGTTGCTGCTCAACGATCATGAAGATCTCATCGCTATCGTCGATGACAACCTCTTCGACCGGTTCTTCAAAGAAAACATCGCCAATGCCCTCTACTTCCTCGGCACCGGCCTCGTTTACTTTGATCTCCTCCATGGTCCGGATCTGTTCAACGACTTCCTCCTTTACTACTTTCGGCGGAACGAATTTTACGATCTTCTGAAGTTTCGGCAGCATCACCTGGGGAGGCGGCGGCTTCGGTCGGTCTATGGGCGGGGGTATGGAGAGTTCAGAATACACCATCTTCCGAGGTGCAGCGACGGCCGTTGGTTCACTTCCCTTCATCCAGCGGATCAAATGGGGCATCGCAAGCAACAGCCCAACGGCAACCAGAGTAATGACTACACCGCGATACACGTTTCGCAAGTAGGCCTTCCTCAGCGTGTACGCACCATACTCGCGATTGCGGTGTTCAAAAACGATATCATCGAAATTGCGCGGTTCAACGTCCCCGTCATTGCGGTAGACGATTTCAAGTCGGGTACCCCTTCCCTTCCCGGGCTGCTCATCTAACTTAACTGCTGGTACTGACATGATAATGGTTGGTTCTTGAAATTAGTTTAACGTAAAGGTCTGGCGAGAGTTGCCTCAGAGATGAAATATCGACTCCGTAACGTTGGGGGTGTCTTCAAAGTTCTCGTATAACCAGGTCAAATTCGACATCCAGAATCTCCTTTACTTTAATCAAACCATTGAATTTTTCGGGGGCTTTCAGGGCGAAATCCGAAAACTGTACTGGCTGTCGACCCTTCAGGCGAATAATATTTCCTCGTTGCGTGATAATCTCATATTCAATTGTAAAACGTTTCGTGACGCCCGCCAACGAAATATCCACCTGACCCCTGACGCGGCTACCATCCCTGATCGAGTTGCAATG
>CAZIAG010000186.1:0-7518 GCA_964537375.1 uncultured Roseivirgaceae bacterium | reverse complement strand
ATGATCCGTGAATTCCACGGTCAGACCACCGCCTTTAGCAAGTATGTCGTTAAGTCTACGGCACTCATCCTCGGGGAGAATCGCGAACTCGGGAATGTTCGCTACGTTTACGGCGAACTGGGTCGTGGCCACTGGACCTACTACTCTGGTCACGACCCCGAAGGCACTCCCGGCACGTGGCGTGAAGGCACAGACCTGAGTCAACATCCTCACTCTCCCGGATACCGGCTCATTCTCAACAACGTACTGTTCCCTTCCGCCCGGAAAAAGAAGCAGAAAACCTGAACTCTCCGTTCAGCCTGCCGCTCTACTGCATTTGGTTGATCGAATTGTGAATCCCTCATGGTCTTCAGACTTTGGATTCACTTTATATTACGGGGAAAAAAGAGATGAAGAACGGCACCAACAAATGGATGGTCAGTACCCAGAGTACTGCGACCGCCCGCCGGTCGCAACAATGACCGCCTCAGCTCAATCCCACCAGGCACTCCTGCGCGGTAAATAGCAGCAATTCAAAACACATCCCGATATATCCCGCGGAACAAGGTGAAGGAGATCACATTCAATTGGGCGTTGGAAGATGCGATACACGTTTAGATTAATCGCAGAACCGGTGTCTTCGCCAGTTTCTCGCGATAGGCTGCGAGCTGTGCCTATACCCAATGGAACGTAACCTCTCGCGCTTTGGCACCCAGCCGCATCGGTTAGCCGGCATGTGTTTTTCATTTTCGCTAGTGGAATCATGTGGTATGACGACCATTGGTGAAAGAGTGAAAAACTTTTGGAGGATGTTCAAGGAGACGTTTAAGCAATGGAGCGACCGAGATCCATTTAATAACAGCGTCATCCTGGCGTACTTTACTATCTTTTCACTTCCCGGTCTCCTGGTCATCGTCGTCAATATTGCGGGATATTTCTTCGATCGCGAACAGGTAATGGAAACCCTATCAACGCAGGTGCAGGCGACCGTCGGTGGTAACTCTGCGCGGGATATCCAGCGCATCGCGTCTGAGGCACAAACTGAAGACGAGAGTGCATTTACCCTTTCATACATACTCAGCTTTGCTACGCTGTTGTTTGGCGCAACCGGCGTTTTCTACAACCTGCAACAGATTCTTAATAAGATGTGGCAAGTAAAGCCAAGGCCAAAACGGAAACTTCTCAAACTCGTCCGCGACAGGTTTTTTTCTTTTGGACTCGTCCTTGTCGTGGGGTTTCTGCTGCTTGTGTCCCTGGTTTTGTCCGCTGTATTGGCCGCCGTGAGCGAATGGGTCCAAAGTCATATTTCAGAAGGCCTTCATATCATCTTTAAGGTCCTGGACATAATCGTCTCTCTTGGAATCATCACCGTCCTTTTCGCCGCGATCTACAAATTCCTGCCCGATGCCAAGATTCGTTGGAAAGACGTTTGGGTGGGCGCAATCGTAACAGCCCTGCTTTTCACCCTCGCCAAGTTTCTGCTGGGCATCTACTTCGGGAACAGCGATCCGGGCTCCGCCTATGGCGCAGCAGGCACGGTCGTGCTGATCATGCTTTGGGTATCGTATGCGGGAATGATTCTTCTCTTCGGGGCCGAATTCACACAAGTCTACGCACGTTTCCACGGTCGGCGCATCGAGCCTTCCGATGTGGCCGTCCGGGACGACGAAGCGGCAAGTACAACACAATCGAATAAAAGACCAAGACGAGAAGAGCGCCAAGCCGCAGGAGCATCGCAACCGCGACAAGGGGTACGCTACGCCGCGAAGCTGCGTCCTCAAAAAGGCACGTATACCCAGTTGATTGTATACACCATCATTTCCAGGCTAAGGCGGGCATTTCGCTAAACGGCAACAAAAAAAAGTGCCCTCCTTATCAAGAGGGCACCGCAAGTTTTAGCAAAAGGGAGTTGTTGCGACACGAATGTAAGTCGCCAGTCTCCAATAAAGCAAGCACTCAAGCAGCTTTTTGTACGTTTTGCATTCGAATCTCGTTTTTGCGAACTAGTTTGATGACCCCAACTTTATCCAACAGTCGAATAATGAAGTATGTCGGGTCGATTTCGTGCCACCTCACGCCCCCGAAATTGGCCCGTGCGCCATTCTTGTGGTGATTATTGTGATACGATTCCCCCATCATCAAAAAGTCCACAGGCAGGAAGTTCCTGGATGTATCCCCGACCTCGAAGTTCCGGTAGCCATACTTGTGAGCAAACCAATTGATGATTGCCCCATGGATCGGACTCATGATGAACATGATTGGCAAAAGCAGCCACAACCACCAATTCGTGGCATAAACAAAGAAGACGGCCGTGTAAATAAGCCCCCAGAAAATTCGCGAAGGCCATGACCGCGCAAACTTGTCAAACGCTTCCCATTGAGGGACGCCTTCGGTAAAGCGCTTGTCGGGAATCATGCGTTTACTGGCGATCGCCGAATAGATCGTTTTCGTCTTCCACATCATGTTCCAGATCGTTTCATCGTACTTAGGCGAATGGGGATCATTCTCGGTATCGGCAAACGCATGGTGCATGCGGTGCATCACGCCATAGCCATATGGGCTCAAGTAGTTCGAGCCCTGAAATATCCAGGTAAGTACAAAAAATATCTTTTCCGTTCGTTTGCTCATCGTAAAGGCCCGGTGTGCCGCGTAGCGATGTAGAAAGAACGTTTGAAAAAACAGCGACAGGTACCAGTGGGCCACAAAAAAGATCAAAATCACTTCCATTACTAAAAAAGATTTACGGTTTAGCGCGGTCGCGACAAAATGCCGCTACCAACCGTAAAGACCCTGCAGTCCCGGATTTGTGACAGAATGGAAAAAAAATCCTGAATTATTTTTTAACGGCCGCTGGAAGGTCGCGAGTAAGCTCATCGATAATCGGCTCAGCCTTGCCCGTGTCGCACGCCTGGAGGAAGCTCTTTAGCAGGGCAGTCTGTTCTTCTATTACCGTGCTCAGCCGCGCTCGCTCGGTGGCGATCTTCTTTTTCGCCCGGGAAAAGAGCTGACGGCAGTGGTCTTGTTTCCGATCCAATACGACCTGAAGGGCCTTGTAATCAAAGCCAAACGCCTCCTTCAGCACATATACTGCCCGCTCCAGGGGCTCGAGTTTGTGCTGGATGATGTGAAACGCCTTACCCAACCTCGCCTCAAACTCGGCCGATAGATCGGTTTCCTTGAACTTGTCCACCCACTCACCAACATTGATCCCGGCAAGATACTGCTCCTTCTTCCGCTTGATCGCGTGAAGGTGCTTGATACAGTTATTAGTAACAGCGCGGACGAGGTAGGCTTTTGTGTTTTCTATTTTTGCATGTTCGGTATTCAGCCATCGAACAAAAGTCTCCTGCACAATGTCTTCTGCGTCCGCCTTGCAGCGGAGAAACTTCATTGCAATAGCATAAAGTGTTGGCTGATAGAGTACTATGGTTTGAGTCGGATTCAAATTGCTCATTTTACCGGGCCAAGATAACGTTTTTTGGGCGATCGCCGTTCCCCGTCTATACCATCCACAAGGCCTTTTAGACCCTTTAAACATTTTCGTTCCAACCGCAAAGCCGATTTCGGGAAATTCAATGAAACGATCAGCCATGAAAAAGCTCCTTTCCGCTGTGCTACTCGCTTACCTGGTAGCCACGCTCTCAAATGTCTCGGCACAGTCCCGTGAAATCATATTCAAGAATGTGAACGTGATACCCATGGACCGCGAGGTTGTGCTCAGGAACCAGACTGTCATTACACGCGATGGCGTAATTACCTACGTCGGTGATGCTGTCCGACAGAGCAACGAAGCGATGGTCATCGACGGAACAGGCAAATACCTCATGCCCGGGCTCGCAGAGATGCATGCCCACGTTCCACCCATTGATGACATGGCGCCAATGAAGGACGTACTCGCATTGTTTTTGGTCAACGGCATCACCACGATCCGCGGCATGCTTGGCCATCCGAGACACCTTGAATTGAGGACCCTGATCCAGAAAGGCGAAATCCTGTCGCCGAATTTCTACACCACCGGTCCATCCTTCAATGGAATGAGTGTGACGTCACCTGAAGCTGGGGCGCAAATGGTCAGAGATCAGAAAGCTGCCGGATATGATTACCTTAAACTCCACCCCGGACTCACTCGAGCGAAGTTTGACTCGATTGCACACGCGGCCAATCAGGAAGGGATCCCGTTCGCGGGACACGTGTCCTTTGGCGTCGGTGTGTGGCGCGCGATCGAGGCGGGCTACTCGTCGATCGACCACCTCGACGGGTTCATTGAAGGGATGGTGCCCGGGATCGAAACAATGACCGCGCAAGAAGCCGGCTTTTTCGGATCGATGGTGGCCGACCGCGCTGACACCAGTCAGATCCCGATGCTAATGCGAGCGTTAAAAGAAAACGGTATCTGGGTCGTGCCAACGCAATCGCTCGCCGAGCGGTGGGCCTCACCTCATTTCACACCCGACCACTTCAGGAATGATCCCGATCGGGTGTACATGGATTCGAAAACCGTTGACAGTTGGATCAACTCCAAAACGCAGATGATGAACCACCCCAACTTCAACGTGGAGACCATGGATCACTTCATCGACCTCCGTCGGAGACTCATCAAAGCATGCCAGGATTACGGCGTTGGGCTATTGCTCGGCTGTGATGCGCCTCAGGTGTTCAATGTGCCGGGTTTCTCCACCCACAACGAATTGGTCTACCTCGTCAAGAGCGGGCTCACACCCTATCAGGCGCTCATGACCGGTACCGCAAACGTCGGGAAATACCTTAATCGGGATGCAGGAGTGATCCGAAAGGGGGCGGCATCAGAGCTCGTGTTACTGAACGGCAATCCGCTTGAAGATATCACCAATACTCGGAAAATCGAGGGTGTGCTGATCGGACAGTATTGGCTTGACCGCGGAAAGATCGACGAAATGCTGAAAGATCTGGAAAAGTCGAACTAGCCGATCTGGATTAGACTTGCACGCGACTAAAGATCCAATCCGAGAGAAAACAGAAAGTAGCGATGTTGCCGCATCGATCCGTCCGCGAAGCTTTCTACAATCCAATCGCCCTGGATCTCACCCCAGAACGGATGCGACAGTCTGCCGGATTTGCGAGCGTAGGAAGAACTCGGATCTACTTCAAATCCTTTCCACAACATCCCATACCCCGCGCTAAGATAAACCTTCCCTATCCTCACCCCTCCTTCAGCAAACAAACCCGGGAAGCCCGTGAATACCGGTACTGGCCAGGAAGTTCCATTATTGAAGCCCACGTAAACTTCGGGCGTGAAGCGGAGGAAGATGTTCTTTTGTGGCCATATCGAAATCTTTGGCCCGATGGAAATTGCGGCAAAGCCTAGATTCTCTGCACTTGACGAGTCGGACACTGAGTTCCATGCATTGCCGGATTGGTCCTCAAATCCGTAGTAAACCATATATGAAGGCAGCCGGGCAAAGTTCATCACCATTGAAAAGTCTACGCCAATCACCTTGCGAGGATTGAACGTGCCGGACATACCTCCAAAACCGAAGCGGTGGAAATAGTTCTTATTCTCAGCGTCCAAGAACTGCCCATACCCGTAAGTCCAGGGTATTTCGGTAAATGTTTCATAAACGGACTTCGCTCCCTCAACGGTAAAGCTGGTCGCATACCCTGCCGCAATCTGATTCTTCCAGTCCTCGGGTATCGCCACGCCAGTAGTGCCACAACCCGCGAGAAAACTCTCGTATTCGTTCTTTGCCCGAGTCCAGCTATCGAGTGACGGCTTCCTCTGCGCTGCCACAATGTAGCTGTACACGCGTTCCTTCGCGTAAAGGCACAATTCGACCAGGCTGAACTCCTCCTTCTTTTTTGAACTGTCTTCTTTCTTTGCCGGTTTCTCCTTCTTAGCAACGCTCTCCAGGGTAGTTCTGATCCTTCCCGTCCGATACACCTCAATCTCCACCGGCGATAGCGGGTAAATGAAGTCCACATATTGCGTAAATTCCGACGACAGTTCATCTCTCAAATACGGTCGCGTGTCGATTTGCAATATCTGGTAACCATCACGGCGGTAAAGGTCTATTAGTTGCTCGCGCATCGCCAGAATGTGCTCCGTAGTATTTTCAAAGATAGTGTGTACTTCTGGCCCGGCTGACTCCGAACGGAATCCGTTGTAAAAGGCCTTCACACGAGCCGTGATTGTTCCTTTGAATGCGAGGTACTCGTTGTCGACCTGGACCCGTTCGTCAACTTTGATCTTTTCAAGTATACTGTGGAATCCCAAGTCGAACCTTGTCTCCAGCGCATCGGAGATTGGTACGAGCCTTGGTTCATCAACCTCTTTCAGTCTGTAGATATGCGTGCTGATCAGCAGAATCCTTGGTTCATACCGGTTAGTGAGGCCGATCTCCTGGTAATAGAAGTACACACTTTGTTGCGACGTGGGGATTACCTCCTGAGCCCTCAAGGGCAACCGGAAAACGAATACTGAAAACAGGCAAAACAGTACAACTCCTCTAAACATTCTCAAAAAGTTTACATAAACAAGAAGTGAAAAATCCGGCGAGCACGATCAGGCAGGCGACCACACGAACTCCCACGTCGTTACATTTATTCTCATCCCACAAAGTATTTGCGTGTAATCAAATCGACAATACCCTCTTTTAGGTATTAACTACAAGCTGCGAACATGCAAAAAAAAAGATTGTTATCAAAAAAATTACGTCACCCAACGGAGGGTCTGGGGCTTAATAGGGTTTTCAAATGGCACATTGTCCTGCTGGGCCTTTTGCCACAGCCGTTTAATCTCGTGATACCACCGCGCCTGAGTGTCAGGCTCGCCAATTAGCATAAGCGTCGGGTTACCCTCAAGTCCCTTGCTGAGCTTTATGAATACATCGAGGTCCTGTCCGATGAACTTCTGGCCCAATCGTTTCAGCGGCCACCATAACCATCGCGTCGCAGGAAGGCTGGAGTAAAAAACATGAGTAAGTTCGGTTTCCTGCTCACTGATTGGCGTGAGCGCGGTAACAGAAACAGCTTTGTGCTTCTCTCCTATTTGAATATGTTCGATCCGGTTTCCTGGTATTTCGAAGGTAATCTCCGTCGAAGTTCCGCTTTTCAGGATTTTGTATCCCCGTGAATTGTTCGACGGAGCATGGCGAACCATCTTGAAACCCAGCGGTGTGGGTTCGAAATGCTTTGTCTTCAACTTCAGATTTTGGGAAGAACGCCAGTACCACGATTGGTGAACAAACGTAACATGGGCCGGGTCAATTAATCCAACAACGGAGTGGTCGATGTTCGCGGGCAAGATCACAGTTTCGACATGAAGGAACTTTTCCTCAGGGCTGAGTATCAGATTTGGTGGCGGGATCTTCGGCTCTATCGAATAATGCGTTTTCTTATCCGGAATGTATACCCAGACCGTGTCGTTCATTTCCTTTACCGGATAACGAAAGACCCTGATTTTGCTAAAATCAACGTTACTGCCGGGCGCAATTGCAGGAATGTTTTTACACACGCCATCGGTTCCAAACTCCCACCCATGGTAACAACATTGAATGGTACAGT
>CAZIAG010000185.1:0-7547 GCA_964537375.1 uncultured Roseivirgaceae bacterium | reverse complement strand
CGAGGTGAGTTCGTTTGTCGGCGATTATGCGATTGTTCGACAGAACAATCTGGTCGGCGTGGTCGGAAAGAATGGCCAATTGGTATTGCCCGTGCGTTACGATTCGATCGCCATGGTTTCTGGCAATCGTTTCAAACTCATGCAACAAGGTCGTTGGGGTCTCGCTGACGATGTTGGGCGGCTCACAGTGTCTCCGAAATATGACGACGTCGCCGATTTGGGAAACGGCTTTGTTATCGTATCGAGACAAGGCAGGTATGGAGTTCTTACGGTACAGGGTGTAAGTACAATCCCGGAAATTTACGATTGGCTCGCCTATGACGAAAGGAATGGACAATTCATAGCATTGGAGCGTGCGCCGTGGAAGGAGCTCAAGCGCCTCTAAAAAAGAAGGCCTCCGGCTAAGGAGGCCTGCTGAATTATTGAATACCCGGGGTCTTGTCTATTCCCCCTTTTTGTCTCCTTTTTTGGCTGCTCCACTTTGACCCGAACCAGAGATCGACTGTCGCATGCTGGTATCGGCCTGGACATTTTGCATTTTGTAATAATCCATGACACCCAGATTACCGGAGCGGAATGCCTCCGACATAGCTTTGGGAATTTCGGCTTCCGCTTCGATCACCTTGGCGCGTGCCTCTTGTGCCTTCGCCTTCATTTCCTGCTCAAGGGCCACAGCCATTGCCCTGCGCTCTTCAGCGCGGGCCTCCGCGACTTTGAGATCAGCCGAAGCCTGGTCGATCTGCAGTTTTGCTCCAATGTTCGCACCGACATCCACATCCGCGATGTCGATGGAAAGAATCTCGAACGCAGTACCGGCATCCAGACCGCGTGACAATACAAGCTTGGAGATATTGTCTGGGCTTTCCAACACTTCCTTGTGGGTTCTGGCTGAACCGATCGACGACACGATGCCTTCACCTACACGCGCCAGGATGGTATCTTCACCGGCACCTCCGACAAGTTGTGCGATGCTCGCCCGAACGGTAACGCGGGCTACGGCGATAAGCTGAATGCCGTCGGCAGCGACGGCGGCCACCTTCGGCGTCGTGATCACTTTGGGGTTAACCGAAATCTGCACGGCCTGGAACACATCTCTACCTGCCAGGTCGATAGCGGTCGCTTGTTTAAAACTTAAATTGATATTCGCCTTGTCGGCGGATATCAGGGCACGAATCACATTGGGGACATTTCCTCCGGCCAGATAGTGCGTCTCCAACTCATTGGAGGTAATCTTCAGCCCTGCTTTCGTTGCCGTAATCAAGGATTCGACCACGACACGCGGGGGCACCTTCCGGATTCTCATGAACACCAGGTCAAACAATCCGACGCGCACACCGGAAAACAGTGCGGTAATCCAGAGGTTGACTGGGACAAAGTACAGGAAAATAAAGAAGAGAATTATCCCGCCGATAATCAGCACGATCAGCAACGGGCCAGAGGTTAGTTCTTCCATGAATATAGGTTTTAGTTAATGGGTTCGACTATGATTTCATTAGCCCTTATCTCGATGATCTTCACGCGCGTTCCCGCATCAACGTAGGCACCGACCGTTTTCACCTCGTACTGCTTATCATTAAAGTTCGCCTTCCCGATGGGGCGAAGTGTCGATACGGTCATACCTTCATCACCCGTTTTCAACTCAGCTACGAGATCTTCGTTGACCTTACTCTCAATAGCCGTCTTCAGCGAAAAACGCGACCACGCGCCTGACCGGAAACTGTACACCATGGCTCCCAGCATCGTCACCAGTGTACCCATCAGCACGTAGAAGCCGACCTCGTTGCCATAGTTCCGGAAGCAAAAGACCAGGCCCACTACCATAAAAATGGCCCCCAGCAGACCAATGACCGTCGTACCCGGAACGAAAACCAGCTCAACGATGACGAGCACAAGCCCAATAAGAATGAGACCAATAATCATCGCCAGCATCGTAATCCGAAGTTAGGTAAGCACCAAAAATAAGAAAATTAAGGATTGGTTAATGCCATCAAGTAAAGTCTTTCCAATCCAATGCGCCTTTAGTTCTTCATAAATCATGGATCGGGTGGCTCAATTCAACGATAGGACAAACAATCTCTAAAGCGACGCCGCGCCCCAACGGTGAAGGCGTTTAACCGAAAATAAGATGATCGCGGCTGAACCCGGATCAATTAATACGCACGGGCGAACAACACCCTTCTTACCGAGGGTCTGCCCGTCAGGATACACTTGCCCTTTTCTTCCTTTGCATCGAGGGGAATGCAACGGATGGTTGCCTTCGTTTCTTCCTTGATGGCAGCCTCCGTCTCGGGCGTACCGTCCCAATGGGCTGACACAAAGCCGCCCCTTTCATCGAGGACTTTTTTCATTTCATCATAGCTGTCGCACTCCGTGGTGTGCTCGTTCCGGAAGGCCAACGCACGCTGGTAAATAGAAGCCTGGATGTCATCCATTAGTTTGGGGATTGCCGTGGCTACATCACTTATCTTCAACACCTCTTTGGTTTTTGTGTCGCGTCGTGCCACTTCAACGGTGCCGTTCTCAATATCGCGTGGTCCGATTGCCAGACGCACGGGAACACCTTTGAGTTCCCATTCGGCGAATTTGAAACCCGGTTTTTGTGTGTCTCGGTTGTCGTATTTTACCGTAAGTCCCAATTGGCGAAGGCTCATGCTAATCTCATTCACACGTTCCGAAATCCGGTTTAATTCCTCTTCGCTCTTGAAGATTGGCACGATCACCACGTGAATAGGTGCCAGCTTCGGCGGTAAGATAAGTCCATCGTCGTCGGAATGCGCCATGATCAGGGCGCCCATCAGTCGGGTACTCACACCCCACGACGTGCCCCACACGCCTTCAAGCTTTCCTTCCTTGTTGGCGAACTGCACGTCGAATGCCTTTGCAAAATTTTGACCCAGGAAATGGGATGTGCCCGCCTGCAACGCCTTTCCATCCTGCATCATGGCCTCAATGCAGTACGTGTCGACGGCGCCAGGGAAGCGTTCGCTGTCGGTTTTCTTGCCTTTCACAACCGGTAGGGCCATAAAGTTTTCAGCGAACTCTGCATATACATTGAGCATCTGGCGCGTCTCGGCGATCGCTTCCTCGGCCGTGGCGTGCGCCGTATGCCCTTCCTGCCAAAGGAATTCGGCGGTTCGCAAGAACAAACGGGTTCGCATTTCCCAACGCACCACGTTCGCCCATTGGTTGACGAGAATGGGAAGATCGCGGTAGGACTGTATCCACTTTTTATAGGTATTCCAGATGATTGCCTCGCTGGTGGGGCGTACCACCAGCTCCTCTTCGAGTTTGGCTTCGGGGTCGACGATCAGCTTTCCTTTTGTTTCGGGGTCCGCTTTTAGTCGGTAATGCGTGACAATCGCGCATTCCTTGGCAAATCCTTCAGCGTTTTTCTCTTCCGCTTCAAAGAGGCTCTTCGGAACAAAGAGTGGAAAGTATGCATTGGTGTGCCCCGTGTCCTTGAACATCTTGTCGAGCGCCTGCTGCATTTTCTCCCAGATGCTGAAGCCATATGGCTTGATAACCATACATCCGCGAACATCGGAATGCTCGGCAAGGTCAGCCTTCTTGACTAACTCGTTGTACCACAATGAATAATCATCGTCTCGGCTGGGTAATGCTTTCGCCATACTGGTATAATTATTGCGTCTTAATCTGATGAATAAGGAATGGCAAATATAATCGGGATTCCGGATTTGATTCTGCCCGGCGAAATCGGACGATATCAATCCAACCCGCCGACTAATTACCGGGTCAAATCCTTATTATTTTGTAGTTTTAGGAATACTTTTCTTTCGCCAGACGTTAATAAGGAAGGGAATAAACCAAACATGCCATGAAAACGAGGGTTATTTTTTGCGGTCTTTTGTCGTTGTTCGCCGTGGCTGCCGTAGCGCAGGATGTCGAATACGACGACATGTATTTCAACGCGACCGATCGGGCGAAGCTCCGTGAGGGTCGGCAGCAAGTCACCCTGGCGAGCAATGACCGGTCATGGCGAAGGGAGAACAACGGGAACCCAACCGATAGTTATTCAGCCCGCAATGTGAATCCCGAGCATGCGGCGCGGTCACAATCGAAGGCCGCAAAGGAGGATGAGCAGGACTACTATGTCGGCAACTACCAGCGTAGCTATTACCACCATAACCAATGGAATAACAGCTTTAACAACTGGTACAGCAGCCCCTGGTACAGCAACAGCTATTGGGGTGCCTCGCCGTTTCGCTACGGATGGAGTTCTCCCTACTACGGATTTCGACCGGGGTGGGCGTCTAGCCTGAGTTTCTATTATGGAAGTGCCTGGAATTACGGCCCCGGCTGGAATTCTTACTACTACGATCCGTTCTTCTACGATCCTTACTACAGCTACCACTACGGCTATGCATCGTCCTACTGGAATCCGTACGGAGGCTATTACGGATGGGGCCCGCGCGTGATTGTCGTGGATAGCGATCGTCATGCCGGAACCTATGGCAAACGAAATTCACGTAGCAGCCAGCTGGACCGTGAAAATAGCGGCAGCAATCGCGCGAGTGGAAGGTTGGTTGACAACGGCCGATCGTCTTCAAGTGGACGGACGAATACACGCAACGACTACTACGACAATTCCTGGCGGAACCGTTCAAGCGAAAGCCGCTACACGCCATCGAATTCATCGTCTTCGTTTGACCGCTCACGGAGCAACAGCAGCTCGTCGTGGGAAAGTCAGCGGCGATCGAACGCGACGTATACGCCTTCGTCTTCACCATCACGCAGTTCATCCGGGTCCTTTAGTGGAGGTGGAAGCAGAAGCAGCGGCGGCAGTTCCGGCGGATCCGGTTCGAGATCGTCTCGCGGCGGCAACTAATACCTGAAACATCCACATTAATCTTAAAAAGATGAAAAAACTCATCTTCCTGGCCGTACTGTTGCCTTTCGGATCGATGGTCCTGGGGCAGGATTTCGTAGACAATGCGCTTCTATTCTCACGCACCGGGCCGGCGGGTAGCGCGCGTATCCTTGGCGTTGGCGGTGCCCAGGTCGCCCTGGGCGGGGACTTCAGTTCGGCGTTGTCCAATCCCGCAGGACTGGGGATGTACAATCGATCGGAGTTCACGATCACCCCCGGCTTGAGTTTCCAGAACAATTCATCAACTTATTTCGGAGCGAAGACTACGGAACAAAAAGATGTCTTTCACCTTCCCGGCCTGAGCTTGGTGCTCCATCATGAGACCGATAGGGAAAGCGGCTTCCTCGGGGGCAGCTTCGCCGTTACGATGTCGAGGATCAACCACCTGAATCGCGACTTTCGGTATAGCGCCGACAATAATCAGAACTCGATGATCGACTACTTCTTGCTCGACGCGGATGGCCTGACACCGGAGAGTATGTTGTGGGATGATGGTCCGGGTGCCAACTTCTTTACGCTCACTGCCCTGGCGTATAACAACTATCTGATGGAGGATGTGCCGGCGGGCAGTACATCGTACCGGTCGGTCCTATCGCCTCTTGACGAGGAGGTACGGACTGTTCGCCAGGAGGAGATCAACGAAGCCAGAGGCGCACAGACCCAATGGTCGATTTCCTATGGAGCGAATTTCGACGACAAGGTGTTTCTCGGTGCCGGTCTGGGACTGATCTCCCTTCGGTTTGAACCGAGACAGTTCTTTACGGAATCGAACTTCCGTTTTAGCCTGGATCCCGGATATCAACCCCTCGATTTTTTTCAAACCGACGAATCATACGACATCACCGGATCGGGCGTGAACTTCTCATTAGGCGCCGTTTACCGTCCGATTAACTTTCTCCAGGTTGGGGCTTCTTTCGTTTCGCCGACCTATTACAGTATCATCGATTACTACACGGCCCGCATCGACAGTTATTGGTTTCACTTCGATGATCCCGATTTTCCGAACAGTTTTCCGTCACAACCCGAGGTTTATGAAGAGTTCGGGGAGCCACTGATATCAGAATACCGGATCACGACGCCGCTGAAGTTCAACACCGGTATTGCGTTTATCTCGAAATACGGGTTCATAACGACCGATGTGGAGTTCGTCAACTACGGCCGGGCACGTTATAGGGCCGTCGAACGAGGGGATTCCTTTACCGGCGAAAATGACGCAATCAAGGGCGAATACAAGAATGTCATCAACTACAAGGTAGGCGCCGAGTTCCGATACGACTTGTACCGCCTTCGCGCGGGATTTAACTATATGGCCGATCCATACAGGGTCCATACTGACATTGACCGGAGTATCAAGACATTCACAGCCGGGGCTGGTATCCGGACGCGTTCGTTCTTCGCTGACCTCGCTGCCATGCTGAGCAGCTTTGATCAGACGCGGTCACCCTATTTCGTAGATGGTCCCGATCCGGTCGCATTCCAGACCTTTAAGACAACAACGCTATTGCTTACACTGGGATTTACTTTTTAGACTGAAGCTTTTCCAACAGGTCCGGCACGCTGGGGCTTTTGACGGTTATGTGTGCGCGCTGATAAATGGGCAACCTCGCCTTGCGCAGCATAGTCAATTTCCGGATCAGATCTCCTTCATTCCGCAGGAGCGGTCGATCGGTTTTGTCACTCAGCCGTTCAGCTAGTACTCCTACTGGAACATCGAGGAATACACTGATGCCAGTTTCGTTGATTATATCCATTCCCTGAAGGAAGCACGGTGCCCCGCCACCCGTGGCCATGACAAAGCTTTGGTTTGAACCGGCCCACTCGCGCAACAAGGAAGCTTCAACAGCCCGGAAATGGTCTTCCCCTTTTGTAGCAAAGATCTCGGCCACGGCGGACGCTTCGCGCTTTTCTATTTCCGCGTCAAGATCGACAAACGGTATCATTAGTTCCGCGGCCAATTCAGCGCCAAGTGTTGTCTTTCCTGACCCGGGCATTCCAACGAAAAAAATCTTCATGGCGCTAGAGATCGGCAAAAAGATAAGGTTGCCCTAAAATTATGTAACTCTTCTCAATAATCAGACAAATCTTCAAACGGTCGCCCAGCGTTAATTCGCGTGACAAACCGATTGAACGATGCTCTACACTATGACCAGGGACGAACTCAGGGAATTGCCGCAGGATCTCAACCTCCGGGTCGAGCGCTCCTGGGATGTATCATTGTTGTCAGCCCTCGGCAGACTACCGGTTCAGGAGGTGATTCGTCGTTTGGCGAACGACCATACAGCATATGTCGCGTGGCACCGTGATGTTCCCGCTGCATTCGGTTGGGTGGCAGCCGGTAAGGCTCGAATCGGTGAGTTGGGCCACGAGTTCATCGTTCCTGAAAAACAGCGCTACCTTTGGAATTTCAGGACCCTCGAAGAGTATAGGGGGCTGGGCATTTACCCGCGGCTGTTGCAGTATATTGTTAAGTCGGAGGTGTCTGCTTCGAGGTTCTGGATATTGCACGCCCCCGAAAATGAATCATCACGGAAA
The DNA here is from genome assembly GCA_964537375.1 of uncultured Roseivirgaceae bacterium. Classification (GTDB taxonomy): domain Bacteria; phylum Bacteroidota; class Bacteroidia; order Cytophagales; family Cyclobacteriaceae; genus Chryseosolibacter. The sequence goes on along the minus strand of CAZIAG010000185.1, from coordinate 127 downwards.
GGGATTGAGAAGGCCGGCTTTCGTTTCGCCGGTAGTGTTTCTCCGTATCGCTACGAAGCCATAGTGGACTCAAGAGCGTTTGTTTCTGAAGCGCTCAGGCTGGGGTTTACACAATCGGCGGTTGAGC
>CAZIAG010000184.1:0-7554 GCA_964537375.1 uncultured Roseivirgaceae bacterium | reverse complement strand
CCTTGCCCCGGCAGGGCACGAGCGACTTCGACAGGCTGTTGAAGATATTTATGCAACTCGTGCTTATTACCTCTGGAAACGTGGGCGAAGCGCTTCAATGGCTGACCGAAGTTGACCGACAACACAAGCTGACGAGCCCTGAGTACGGCATCGGCGATTTTATCGAGGACCTCAAACGCAAAGGTTACATTACGGACTCCGGTCCGCTGGGAGAACTGCGCCTAAATGCAAGAAGCGAACAGCACCTTCGCCAGTCAGCCCTGGAAGAGATCTTTGGAAAACTGAAGAAGACGCGATCAGGGGAACACAATACCCACAACAGCGGCCGGGGCGATGAGCAGACTACCGAAAGGCGTGATTATGAATTCGGTGATACACTCGAACAGATATCCGTTACTGACTCCTTACGGAATGCGCAGATCAATCATGGTGTCGAAAATTTTTTCCTGACCGAAGATGACCTCGAGGTGATGGAAAGTGAGTTCAAAACGCAAACTTCCACCGTGTTGATGATCGATATTTCTCATTCCATGATCCTGTACGGGGAGGACCGCATCACGCCCGCAAAGAAGGTGGCCATGGCTTTGGCTGAGTTAATCACACGCAAGTATCCTAAAGATACCCTCGATGTCCTTGTTTTTGGTGACGATGCATGGCCGATCGAGGTGAAGGACTTGCCCTACCTGCAAGTCGGGCCATACCATACGAACACGGTGGCGGGCCTTGAGCTTGCCATGGATATCCTGCGCAAGCGCAAGAATGGCAACAAACAAATATTCATGATCACCGACGGCAAGCCGACCTGCATCAAACAGGGAATCCGCTATTACAAGAATGCGTTCGGACTTGATGAAAAGATATTGACCAAGACCCTTAACCTGGCAACACAACTTCGCAAGATCAAGATCCCGGTAACGACATTTATGATTGCCAGTGATCCGTATCTCAAGGCGTTTGTCCGCCGATTTACGAAAGCCAATAATGGGAATGCTTATTACAGCAGCCTTCAGGGGCTGGGCAATCTTGTTTTTGAAGACTTCCGCCGGAACCGAAGAAAAACCTTTTAGCAAACAGTGTGCATGACGAAAAGCAAAACATTAGGAGAACTAAGGAGACAAGGATACAAGCCAAAGCCCATTAAGGAGGAGCTGAGGGAAAACCTCATTCAAAAACTTAAGCGAAAGGAATCGGTATTTGAAGGAATCTGGGGTTACGAAGAGACCGTCATTCCTGACTTGGAACGTGCCATCCTGGCTGGTCATGATATCAACCTGCTTGGACTCCGGGGTCAGGCAAAGACCCGGTTGGCCAGGTTGATGGTTGGACTACTTGATGAATACATTCCTGTAGTAGAGGGCGCTGAATTGAATGATGATCCGCTAATGCCCTTATCCCGATTCGCAAGGGATCGCATCGCCGAGATGGGCGATGACACGCCGATCGCATGGCTGCACCGGGACGAACGGTATACCGAAAAGCTTGCCACACCAGATGTATCCATTGCTGACCTCATTGGTGACGTCGATCCAATTAAAGCGGCAACATTGAAGCTTCCTTATTCCGATGAACGCGTGATTCACTTTGGACTAATCCCCCGGTCAAACCGTTGCATCTTCGTGATCAACGAATTGCCCGACTTGCAGGCGAGGATTCAGGTAGCGCTTTTTAACATTCTCCAGGAAGGTGACATTCAGATCCGCGGGTTTCGTTTGAGGCTGCCACTGGACATTCAGTTCGTCTTCACGGCGAATCCGGAAGATTACACCAATCGTGGAAGTATCGTCACGCCGTTGAAGGATCGAATCGACAGCCAGATCATCACACATTATCCGAAGACACTTGAGATCGGCAAACGCATCACCGCACAAGAGGCTCGTGTGCGGGATGAACAGCGACGGATCATCGTCCATGAAGTTGCCCGGGATCTGGTTGAACAAATTGCCTTCGAGGCGCGCACGAGTGAGTACGTCGATCCCAACTGTGGCGTATCTGCCCGCTTGACCATTTCCGCTTTCGAGAACCTGGTTGCTGCGGCTGAACGCCGAAGCATCATCAACGGGGAGAACGATGCCTTCGTCCGCGTTTCGGATTTTGTCGGGGTCATTCCCGCAATCACGGGTAAGGTTGAATTGGTATATGAAGGTGAGCAGGAGGGTCCCGGAATTGTCGCACAAAACCTGGTCGGTAAGGCGATTCGTGCACAGTTTGTAAATTATTTTCCCGACCCCGATAAATACCGCAAGCAAAAAGAAAAGAGCCCCTATCGAAAGGTAGCCGACTGGTTTGGCGAAGGCAATATGATTGACTTACTAAACGACATGCCCCAGGCAGATTTTGAAAGCAAGTTGAAGAGTGTGCCGGGCCTTGTCGAATTGGTCAACGAATTTCACAAGAACAAGGATGCATCGACCAAACTGTTCCTGATGGAGTTTGCCCTTCACGGACTTGCTGAATATAGCCTCATAAGCAAGAACCATTTGACCGCCGGTCTTCAGTTCAAGGATTTGCTCAGTGGTATGTTCACATTACCCCGGCCTGGGGAGGGGGAGGATCTTGACGACGAAGATGACGAGAACGACATCCGTGGAAATTTCAGGTGATGGAATTATGGACCGCCCACAGGAAACGGCCACTTACGATGTCCGGCACATTCGCGACTTGAGGCGGCTTGTTGCGTTAGGAGAGGGGCAGTGCCTTGAGTTCAAGCGCAAGGCGAATTTTCCTGACAAGATCGTGAGAGAAATGGTAGCATTCGCGAATAGCGAGGGGGGTACGCTTCTCCTGGGTGTGGGTGACGATGGAGAACTCGCTGGTCTCAAACATCCTGAGGACGATGCTCACGTGGTACGGAAGGCGCTCCTGCGATGCCGGCCAAAGCTTGATGTTCAGGAGGAGTTTATTTCTCTTGGCAACGGACGCACAATCATTCGCTATCTGATTGCCGAAGGCCAGCGAAAACCATATTTTCAGGTGGACGGCCTTCGGAAGCTTTTCTTTCTACGGGTAAAGGATCAAAGTATTCGCGCAAGCCGGGAAATGCAGGAGATTGTGCGGCGGGCCAGGAAAAAGAAGGACATCCGCTTTCACTATGGCGAACACGAGAAAGCCTTGATAGAATATCTGGATCAACACTCCTCGATCACGCTTGAGCGATTCGCAGAATTGAGTGGCCTTAAACGATTTTACGCTTCGAGAAAGCTCGTCGTACTGGTGCTGGCGAACGTGCTTCGTGTCACCCCTCATGAGAAAGGCGACATTTACTCATTAGCCTTTGGCAAAGAATAGAAAAAAATTATTCTTTCCAAAAAGTTCGTCCATTCCTTTCGTTTCGTTACATTTCGTAAACCAAGTTCTTTGTGCAGTATGACCAAATCCCGGAAGGAGAAAAAGATCTTCGTACTCGACACCTCCGTTATTATCTACGAACACAACTCCATCCTCAACTTTGACGAACATGATGTTGGCATTCCGATCACGGTCCTGGAGGAGTTGGATAATTTCAAAAAAGGAAACGATACCAAAAATTTTGAGGCACGCGAGTTCATTCGTCTGATCGACAAGCTTGCGAAGGATCAGCTGCTGCACAATTGGAATCCCATCAACGGGAAGGGGAAAGGCAACTTCAGAGTGTTGATGGACATGCACAGTGCAGTTGATGCGAACAAGGTTTTCAACGAATCGAAGCCCGACCATCGGATTCTGAATTCCGCCTTGCAGCTTCAGCGCGAGGAAAAGGATAAGAGAGTAATTCTTGTCTCCAAAGACATAAATCTTCGACTGAAGGCCAAGTCCCTCGGATTACAGGCGGAGGATTATACGACCGGAAAGGTACAGAATATCTCATCGCTCTATACTGGCAAGACAGTAATCGAGAATGTCGATTCGGACGTCATCAACCTGTTGTACGAGAAAGGGTATTGCCCACCTGACGAAGTACTCGGTGAAAACGCCCCATTGAAGAATCATTATTACATTTTGCGGAGTGGCAAGAAGTCGGCCCTGGCCTTCTTCAATCCCTTGAACGGGATGGTCGAACACGTGGAAAAGCGTTCTGTGTATGGAGTGAAGCCGCGTAACGCGGAACAGACATTCGCTATTCACGCTGCTTTGAAACCCGAGATCAAGCTCGTCTCAATTCAGGGCGTGGCGGGAACGGGTAAGACCTTGTTGGCCTTGGCCGCGGCTTTGGAACAGAAAAAAGAATACAAACAGATTTATTTGGCGCGACCCATTGTACCCTTGAGCAACAAGGATATCGGGTATCTCCCCGGTGATATCAAGTCGAAAGTTAATCCGTATATGGAACCGCTGTGGGACAACCTGAAGTTTATACAGAACCAATACAGGGAAACCGACAAGGAATATTCGAAGATCACCGAAATGGTGAACCAGGAAAAATTGGTGATCACTCCCCTGGCGTATATTCGTGGCCGAAGCCTTTCGAATATTTGCTTTATCGTCGATGAAGCGCAAAATCTGACGCCGCACGAAGTCAAGACGATCATTACCCGCGCGGGGGAAAATACCAAGATTATTTTTACAGGAGATATTTATCAAATCGACACCCCATACCTGGATTCACAGAGTAACGGTTTGTCTACGCTAATCGATCGGCTCAAGGACAACGAACTGTACGCGCACATAACCCTTGAGAAGGGCGAGCGGTCGGAGCTGGCCAATCTCGCCAATTCGTTGTTATAGGCGACAGGTCACCCCAAGGCAGCTTCGTCTTTACGGGCACGCCTCAATGCAACCCACGGCTACCTACTATCAGGTATTGTTCCGTGTGAATCGCAAACTCATTCCCATTTCGGTAATCGATTTTTTCATTATTGGAACGGTAAACGGAAGGAATCTCCGCTAAACAGGCGAGGAGCCATGTTTTTTGGGATTGGCCTGATAGCTGCAGGGTTGTGACTGTCATGATTCTATCGATTTTGCTTTTTTTCCTGAAGAAAAGGACGCTGAAAAGCCAGGTGAGGTTTATGAAGAGGCGGGGTTTACTGCTGACGACGCGTCGTTATGGGGGAAAGCTTCACTATATCTATATGTATCGCGATCTTTTTGCGGAGGTGGTCTTTGAGAATAACGACCCCGGCGGCGTGCCCCTTGAGGTTACGTGGATCCGGGGTTTACAACGCCTGAACGAGCACATTGAAAAGGCGTTGAGAGATAAATAGGGGCTACCTTTTAGCAAGAACCTTTGCTACTGTCTCACCAATGTCAGCGGGTGACTCCACGACGTGGATACCGCATTCCCGCATGATTTTCATTTTTGCTGCCGCCGTGTCCTCCGCACCACCGATGATGGCACCGGCGTGACCCATTCTCCGACCGGGAGGAGCTGTCTGTCCTGCAATGAATCCGACCACGGGCTTCTTGTTCCCGGTATCTCGTACCCAACGCGCTGCGAGAGGCTCATAATTACCGCCAATCTCTCCGATCATTACGATCGCGTCGGTCTCCGGATCGTTCATCAACATCTCAACGGCTTCCTTCGTCGGCGTACCTATGATGGGGTCGCCGCCGATCCCGATGGCCGTAGAGATACCAAGGCCAGCTTTCACCACCTGGTCAGCGGCTTCGTAAGTGAGGGTACCCGATTTCGAGACCACGCCTACACGTCCTTTCTTGAACACGAATCCGGGCATGATACCGACCTTCGCCTCGCCAGGGGTGATTACGCCGGGGCAATTGGGTCCGATAAGTACCACACCGCGGCTCTGAATATATTTCTTAGCAATCATCATGTCCTTAACCGGAATGCCCTCGGTGATAGCGATGATGACTTTAATGCCTGAGTCGGCCGCCTCCATGATAGCATCCGCGGCGAAAGCAGGAGGCACAAATATGATCGACACATCCGCTCCCGTTTTTGTTACGGCCTCGTGAACCGTGTTGAATACAGGACGTCCCAAATGCTCGGTACCACCTTTGCCGGGCGTTACGCCGCCTACTACATTGGTGCCATATTCGATCATTTGACCTGCGTGGAAGGTGCCTTCAGAACCGGTAAAACCCTGTACGACCACCCGGGAATTCTTGTTAACGAGAACGCTCATGGGATTGCATTTTGGACTGCACAAAAATAGAAGAATAAAGCTTCCGGCCAAAAACGAAAAGAGCCGTCTTTGCGAAGACAGCTCCTTTGTCATGTTGTGTTGAAATTGCTTAGTCCTTGGTGGCCGGCGCGAGTTTGAGGGCATTCCTCAGGAGGAAGGCCTCGAAATCTTCCCGGTAGGTTTCGACATCGGGCTCCATCCACACAGCGAGTTGCAACGCTGATGCCGCGTCGGCGATAAGTTCGCGCTCTTCAAAAAAGCGCGCGAGTATCCAATGATTGAACGCGGTATTCTCTGACACGGCGGGTGCTATCTCTTCGTACTGTGCCATTACCCGTTGACGATCACTTGCAGAATACCTTCTGAGGATCCGTTGATCAGAGGCAGTTGACTTGCGCCCTTTTGCTTCGACGATGATGGTGATGTCGTTCTCTCTCGCCAGCTTTTCGTCACCGAAATTTATCATCACACTGCTGTCTGCGGTCTCCAGGCGTTTGAGTTCGTCGCCAAAAAGCGTACGAATTGTAACCACGAACGGCCCCTGGATGACTCCATTTCCCGTCCACCCGATCGCCAGGGAGTCACCGAATATATAAGTTGCCTTCTCTGGAAGGAATACCCGTATCTGATCAAAGCCGCGGGAAACGGCTCCCGTGGCTGAAAGTTTGTTCTTCCGGCCTTCGTTGGATGAGAGCAGAAACTCGGCGTACTTGCTAACGACGCTGGTCTCTTTCGAAATGCGGCTTGCGAGATTGGCAACCTTAAACGTTCCGGCCTGCTTCAATTCCAGCGGCTTTCCGCTAAAATGGACCAAGCCCAGGTAAGCATTGTTTGAAAGCTTGACCTCGTCCGCCGCGGTAAGTTTTGCCCCGACCTTGATTGGTTCCCAGTCGTTGCCTGCCTTTACGCTGTTCTGGCCCTTGTTGACAAGGACTTTGAATGCGTATTCTTCCTGAGCAGACGCGGTCGCCAGGATGATGAATGCGCACGCGAAAAGAATAAGCTTTTTCATAATATTTTTTCAGTAGTCCCCGAAAACAGGCTATCCCTTTTACGAGTTAAGCCGCTTTTTGGAGCGGCTTAACTTTATTTTTTTAGTTTGTGACTTTCACCCTTATACCGTGCCGCAAGAGAAAGTCTTCATAGCTCTCCACGTAATCGGTTACCTCAGGGGCAAGTTTGATCGCGTCTTCATAGGCGGCGATTGCATCGATCACCAGGCCGTGTGTCTCATAGAATCCGGCGAGGTAAAGCTTGCTTACCGCAGTTTCTTCAGTTATGAAGGCTCCTGCCTCGGCTAGCGCGTTCTGAACTTCCTGTTTTTTGGCCGACTCAACATGTTGGACAAAGCGTGCGCTGCACGCCAGGGTCGGGTCATCCTTCGGTGCTACCTGAATGAGTATCGGACCTTCGCCGAACTTAGGATCTGATAAATCGATCTCCATATATTTTTCGGGCGTCTCATATTGTGCCAATAACTCATCGAACATAT
>CAZIAG010000183.1:0-7572 GCA_964537375.1 uncultured Roseivirgaceae bacterium | reverse complement strand
GATGAGTAACGAACAACGGAAAGCGTATGGGCTCGCAGCGGATGAAATAATTTTTGGAGGTGTGAAAAGGTGATCACGGTATGGGCAAAAAAATGAGCCCGGCATCACCAGGCCCTTGATTTAACTCCACTCTATCCTTTTGTTACTTCTTGCGAAGAATAATGTCTCCGTTGTAATTCTTCATGGTAAACTCCGGTCCACCGCCATTGACCTGCCCGACTTTCCAATCATCAACGACTATTTTGTAGGCTCCGGATTTCTTATCGGTCGTCTGTTTTGGTCCTGTAGATGTTATGGCCATATCAAAGTCGGTGTAGATGTCACCGGATTCGGTCTTCATTTTGAACGTGGCCCGGATACCGGAAGGAAAGGTGAGGTCGATGTCACCGTTAAAGGTCGAGTATGACATTGGCGTATCTGCCCTGACCTGGTCGAAAGTGACTTTGATTTCCCCGTTGAAAGTTGTGGTCACTACCGCCCCGGAAATATTGAGCGCAGTAATCTCGCCGTTGTAGTTGGTCAGTGTCAATTCCCCCTGCAGATCGCTTAGCGTCAGGTCGCCGTCGTTGTAGGTATGCGCCTCCACATCAAACCTCGACGGTACCTCGATCTCCAGGTCGAGGGTGTGGTTCCAGGAATTTGACTGGATGCGTACAACGTTGTCACTCTCCACCGCCTCAAGCGCCAACGTTCCCCCTCCTATCCTTCGAAGGCCGTTCCTGCCTTTATCGTCGTTGCTGCTGCTTGCACGTTCGTCCTTAACTTCAATGTAGCGTACCCGGACATCCTTCCGCGCCGTTCCTTTTACCGTGATAGACCCCGAATTGAGGTGTGCTTTCAGCTTTCCTCGCTTGGCAGGATCGCTCAACGGAATGACAAACTCGTTTTGCTGTGCCACAACCATGCCTGCACAGAAACAGATAATTCCGATTATTAATGCCGTTACTATTCTCAAGTTTATCGTTTTCATCGCTTTCATGTTTTCGATTCTATTGTTTTTGTACTGACCCGACAGGTCGTCTGAAATTTCTCATGTCATCGCGTCCGCAGGTAGACGTCGCCATTAAAGGTTTCAAAGTCGAGGTACGCGGTTCCTCCGCGGCCAATCTTATACCGACTGTTGGTCACTTTGTACTTAGTGCCGCGTTCACCCACTGACTTGACCACCTCAACCGGTAAGGGCTCCAATTGCTGAACATTGCTATAGAGTTTCCCGTTAACGCTTTCGAATCCGAAACTCGCTGCCAGCGACGATGGAAAAACAGCATCGATATCACCGTTGAGTGTGTAGAATCGACAATCTCCGGATGGATTCGTAACGAATTCGACAGTGACATCGCCGTTGACGGTGGATGCCACCAACTCCCCCGAGCGTTTCCTCATCTCAATGCTTCCGTTGACATTGAAAGCCGACGCCTTTCCTTTCACATCCCGTATGGTGATGTCGCCATTATTTATCGTACTCGCGAGCACGCTGGCGCGGGAAGGTACGCGGACCACAAAATTCATCGTATAGTCATAGGGTGGGTTACATGACCTTTCGCGGTGGTTCCAGTCGTACCCCCACCCATGGAGACTATGACGACCATCTCCCCTTTGTCTTGATTTCCCAAAGGTGTGACAGCGATTCTCCGTGTATAGAACGATCGTGTCTCCGCGGTCGATGGTGCCGAGTTGCACTTCCTCGGTGGCCATCTTTAAGTCTTCATCCGTCGGGGCAGTCAGCGAACGGTTCACTTCGACCATGATCTTATCGCCGTCGTATCCCTCCACCCTGATACCGCCGTTGATATTGGCAATAATGATGGTATTGTGTTCTGCCACCTCGCCAAATACCAGTTCACGCTGAATCGTATCCCTGTGTGATTGAGCCCGCAGCTGTGCCGTACACAACACGAGCAGCATAACTAATTTCGTTTTCATCGCTTCAGATTAAAACTTCTATAGTTTTCCGTATCCGCCGTTTGACATCCTCCGGCGTTTTTTCTGATTCTACGATTTGTTCGAGCGCCTTCACCGACGATTTTGCCTGCAGTTGCGCCATAAGATCAGCCAGGGCAAGCTGTACCAGTGGCGACTCCTGCATGGCGATCGACTCGATGAGCGCTTTCCGAACACTACTGTCGAGCGCATAGGCTTTCAGTGCATCCAACGCCGCAAGCCTGACATTGACGTTCTCATCATGGTTCAGCGTTTGGATGAGTGCTTCGGTCACCCGGGAACTCGCCTGGTCGAGGTCCGTGCCAAGACTGACGGCCTTCAGCCGTTCCGTAGGCGATTCCTTTTCCAGCATCGACAGCACCATCATTTCCTTCATGCTGCGCATCTCCTCACGCAGGGCCGCCATGTCGCCAGTATCTGCCGGCCGTAAGAAGTAGCCAGCGAGAAAGCTCGCGACCACCAACAACGATCCCAGCGCAAGCCGGGGAACAAGGCCATTCCAGTTCAAGGCCGAGCTCCATGAAAACGATTTTCTCCGGGGCGTCGCCTCTTCCATCATCCTGTAGAATCGCTCATCCAGACCGATTGAGGGTTCCGGAAAAGTCAGGCGCATCAAACGATCCTTGAGAACGTTCAACTCTTCCAACTGTGCCAGGTCGACCCGACCACTCTCGATCAGCCGTTCGAGATATCCCAAATCGTCGGCGTTCGCATTGCCCCGTTCCACCCGTTGGATCAGCTCGTCAATCTTCATCTTATCCATGATGCTATGATTGTTTTTCCAATTGTCTGAAAACCGCCTTCAAATCCTGAAGTGCCCTGAACACCTTGACTTTCACTGCACTCTCCGAACAACCGAGCACCGCCCCGATCTCCTTGTACTTCATTTCCTGGAACTTACTCAGCAGAAGTATCTCTCGTTTGTCTTCCGGCAGTCGGTCAATGGCCTGCCATAAAAGATCCTTCTCCTCTTCATGCTCGAACTCATTAGCCCTGTTTTCGCCGGAAGTCAGCCGGTCGCCCCAGTCGTCCAGGGTGTCGTCGCGACGCCATTTGTTCTTCCGGTAATGGTCATGGCCAACATTGCGGGCGATGTGAAACATCCAAGTCTTGAAGTCGCCATCTCCGCGGAACAAGTGGCGATACTTTAAGATGCGAAAGAACACCGTTTGAACCAGGTCTTCAGCGCTTTCCCGGTCTTTGGTCACGCCATAGAAAAACCCGTAAAGTGGTCTCTTGTAACGTTCAAAGAGCAGTCCAAGCTTCTCAAGGTCGCCCGCTTTGACCTTTAACATCAAGGTATTGTCCGTAAGGGATTCCAAGTCCGGCGTTTGGTTTCAGGAGGGAAAACTTCCCTTCTCGGGGAAGGTTACCGCTAAAGGTAAAAAAAAAAATGCGGGCGGTGCTTTTTGAAAGCATAGCGCGCTTCCCTTATGGATCGGGGCGCGCCGTAGTTTCACCGTGGTCTTGATTTAGTCTGGCGTGAGGTTCCAGCCCGTGGACGATTCGGAGCGCGCGAACGCTTTTAGTAGGTCATGCGAATCAAGCGATAAGCTGCTGAGGGAAGCCCAAACATGCCTGGTGGTTTCGGCGAACGCCCTCGAAATCCACTACATTTCAAACCGGCTATTCAGCCGATGACGGGTGACCGGATTAGGCTCAAAGGCTTCCCAGCTCCTGGAGCTTGTTGCGCTCGTTTTGGAGTTCGCGGGAGAGTTTGGTTTGCTTCTCCATCGCGCGACGGCGATATTCCTCAAATTCGTGGTTGATCGTGTTGGCGAGGTCTTCCTTTTCCGCCAGCTCACGCCGCATGACCTTCATATAATAGACAATCACGGCGACAGCCAGAGCAGCCAGGAGCAAGAGAATACCAACCATACTGGTAAAGAAGGTCTTCGTGAAGTCGATCCCCAATACCGAGATGTGTGTGCTGGCGTGTTCAACGTCTTTCATGGAATCCTCCTTCGCCTGGAGTGCGGCAACTTTATCATCGAGTTCACCCTGCAGCCGACTGACTTCAGCCTGCGCCGCACGAATGGCGGCCTGCTTGGCGTTTATTGAATCCTCAACGATATTCCATAGGCCATCAAGGATATGGCGGCGGATCACGTTATAGTCCTGGTAGACCTCCGAACGATTCTTCATCACCAGGTAGCGTTCACGCAATGTCTGGCTGTCCGGCTTGAGCGCATCGGCCGCGGCAGGTTGCTGAGCAAATGTAGTGGTAATCCCGAGGAGGAATATAATCAAGGACGAGGTTAGCTTCATAGTGGAATTGTTTGAACCCGCAAACTACATGCGTTATACAATAGGAACCAAGGAATTTGTATCAGGTAACAATTTTCTCGTTCAACACCAAAAGACGCCGATAAAGTTCATGTCTTTTTGCGGAAGACGAGTACCTCATTCTGCTTTTGGATCATGGCAGCGAACAGCTCCTTTAGGTAATGATACTCCGTTGCCGTATAGATTCCCCTTCCGAGAATAATGGAGCTGCTCACAGATATCCTGTCGCCGTCGTTCCGCAGGTCGAAATAGTACCGTCCGCTGCCATCCGGGATAGAGAGCGCAGCCTGCGTCGATTCATTTGACACCTCTACGCCCTCCGGCAGGCGAAGCGAGAATACGGTGGTCGCCTCTTGCCCCATACCAAAATCGACCGGATATAGCCGTTCGTTCGACTTGAAAGGATTGGATGACCACTTGCGCGGTATCGGCGGGTTGAACAAAAAAACATCCTGTGCCGCTTCATCAAAAGCGTTGAGTTCAACCGTCAGGATGATCTTCAGGGGTTTGTATATATCATCTGCGTCGCGCAATTCATATTCTGTAATGCGTGCACCGTGCAGGTTGTTGTTCATATCCTTGATAAAATCGTCGGCGCTCCGAAAAGAAAAAAGGTGCTTTCTCATGGCCAACGCGTCGTATCCGGAATATGTCGTGTGAATCGTTCCGGTTATCTTGCCGGTCTCTTCCAGCGTGAGATCCAGTACACTAACCTGCTTGGCGCGATCGGCGGGTGCAAGATCTGTCCAATAGGATTCCTTTTTTCCCAGCACCCTGCCCTTGCCGTTGAGGCATCGGTGCGGCAACATGCCGAAAGGCAATAGTGGATCCGTAGCATCCGCCAAAAAGCTTTTCCCTTCAATATTCACCTTCGCCACTACATAGTTGAAATCGCTAAGCACAGGATATATATCCACCGGCACGCCGTTGTTCCTCGTTGAAAGAATTACCGGCTCCACATCAAGGTTTGCTTCCCGCATCGCCGCGATCATCGACAAGTTGATATCGGGTACGTTGCCCTGTCTGGTCTCGTAGGCCTTCTTCACCCCCAGGTCTGTTAACAGTCCATTTTTCCCATTCCATTGAAACCACTCCTGGCAGAACTGGTAAATAGCTTTTGCTCTCTCTACCGGGTCGGCATGCGAGAGCAACGACGGATGGTTTTGAATGATATCTTTGCCCCTTCGGAGCTGGGCACCGAACTCAGTGTGGCGCTGAAGTTCCAATTCTGCGTCCTTCCATTCCTTCGTAACCTTATCTACTCTTCCATCGAAGAAGGTGACTTGAGAAAGTTCAAACGATATTGCCGAAATAAAATTCGACCTGGCGGTCATGTACTCTTCTTCGATAAACGCCGGCACGTTCTCCATCGCCCATTTGTATCGCGCACAATCCGCAGTATTCGGACCACGCCCGTAGCAGTCGCGTACAATAGTGTTGTCATTGCGGCTCAAGTTAAGGAAGCCACGCAACGAAATGTTGTAACGCCAGTTTCCCGGAATGAGGGCCCAGTATTCGCTGCGAACTTTGGGAATGTCCCACTGGAACGTCCAGCTACGGAAATTGTAGAAGAACGGCGACTCAATAGTATAGGTATACTCGATCACGCTTCCTTCACGAACCCCGGGTACAGCGAACTTGGCAACGTTGACCCGATCATTGAGTTTCTCCAAAAAAACGTCTTTCGAACGAAGTTTATGTTCCGTCAATAGACCGTTCTCCATTGAGTACGAGGATGCCCTGACTTGTTCAATTTTTTCCTCGTAGCCCTTATCGATCCAAAGCGGAACTTCAATATTTGCCCGCGAGAGGGCCTCCTTCCTGAAGATCTTTATTCTGACATGGTACACAAAAATAAGCCTCGCGGAGTTATCGCGGTCCGTGATGTACGCCTCGCCGAATTCGTCGAGGACGACCGCCGCAGCGGCGGTGTCACGGTCATACCTCGTCATTTCAATTTCACTCATCGTCACACTGCCGTAGGGAAAGCCACCCCCTTCCTGACCGAGTGTACTCAGGTAGCCCAGACACGCAAGCAATACAAAGACGGTCTTTTTCATAGCCTTAAGGTCCCGGTTTTTTTTTGAAACAATTTAAAAAACCAAAGACCGCGGTCCAAACGATGACTTAGTACGTTGTTGAGAATATTTTGTTATTTAAGGTTGTGATAAGAGTTGGGCTGTTATCGGATACGCACGGATTCATCGACGACACGATCATTCAACACTTTTCGCAGTGTGAGGAGGTCTGGCATGCCGGCGATATCGGGAGCATGACTGTTGCCGACGAACTGGAAAAGATCGGACCACTACGCGCTGTGCACGGCAATATAGATGACCGTGCCATGCAGATACGATTCCCCGAAGATCAACGCTTCCCGTGCGAAGACCTCAACATCTGGATCACACACATCGGCGGCACGCCACCCAGGTACAATCCGCGGGTAAAGAAAATGTTAAGGGAAAATCCTCCCGACGTCTTTATCTGTGGGCACTCACACATGCTAAAGATCGGGCGCGACCCCGCATTGCAGAATATGGTGTTCATCAACCCAGGCGCTGCGGGTCATCACGGCTTCCATCACATAAGGACAATGGTTCGCTTTACCGTGGAGGGCAAGGCGATCAATAACCTGGAAGTAATTGAACTGGGGAAGCGTGGGTTCCCGACGAAAAAATAAAGGGCGTAGCTAAGGTCAGACGTACTGGTTAAGCATCACCGGCATAACCAGCATAAGAATGTCTTCGTTCTTATCCTTTTCCGCAGGCAGAATCACACCGGCCTTGTTCGGCGCTGACATGGTCAGCCGCACTTGTTCCGAATCCATATTGCCGAGCATCTCCACCAGGAAACGTGCATTGAAGCCGATCTCGATGTCCTCACCATCGTGCTCACACGATAGGCGTTCATTCGCCTCATTTGAAAAATCAAGATCTTCCGCAGATATCTGAAGTTCACTACCCGTGATCTTCAGCCTAACCTGATGAGTTGTCTTGTTCGCGTAGATGGAAATCCGCTTCAGCGCTCCCAGGAACTCTGTGCGATTGATCGACATACGGATGTTGTTACCCGTAGGGATTACATTTTCGTAGTCAGGGAATCGTTCATCAATCAGCCTGCAGATCATACGAATGTTTCCGAAGCGGAAAAAGGCATTTGACATATTGAAGCTCAGCGAAACTTCCGTGTTCTCAGCGGGAAGCGTCGCCTTCAACAGGTTCAGCGCCTTTCGAGGAATGATGATGGTATTGCCGTTATCCGACTTAACATCCGCCCGACGATAACGCACGAGCCGGTGTACATCTGTCGCAACGAACGTCGTATTCTTTTCAACGAGATTGACTT
>CAZIAG010000182.1:0-7579 GCA_964537375.1 uncultured Roseivirgaceae bacterium | reverse complement strand
GGTATCGCTCTTAGAAAGATCGTCAACAATGACGACGTCATAACCCGCCTCATGAAGCTCAGCTACCGTGTGTGCCCCGATATATCCGGCTCCGCCAGTTACTAATACCTTTTTTCTCATGCTAAAGTCTTGCCGTTACAATTGATTTATCGAGAAGCCCCTTGACGTCATAAACGACAGTCGCCCCATGTTTAATCTTGTTCCAATCCAACGATTGAAATTCTTTGTGACTTACGGCAAGCACAATCGCATCGTATTTGTCTTTGGGATCGTCAATCATCTGAAGCCCATATTCATGCTTTACTTCTTCCGGATTCGCATGAGGATCGTAAATGTCGACCGTTGTGCCGAAACTTTGAAGTTCGGCGATGACGTCCACGACCCGACTGTTTCTGATGTCGGGACAATTCTCTTTAAAGGTGACGCCGAGTATCAAGACCTTGGCCTTGTTGATGGCGATATCGTTCTTCGCCATCAGCTTGATCACGGTGTTGGCGATGTGGGTGCCCATGTTGTCGTTGATTCTTCGACCAGAAAGAATTACTTCCGGGCGGTATCCCAGGCTCTCTGCCTTGTAGGTGAGGTAATAGGGATCTACACCAATGCAATGGCCGCCGACCAAGCCGGGTTTGAAGGGAAGGAAATTCCATTTCGTTCCAGCGGCCTCCAGGACTTCGTGCGTATCGATCCCCATCCGCTCAAAGATCAGGGATAATTCATTGACAAACGCTATGTTAATATCGCGCTGCGAGTTCTCGATCACCTTTGCAGCCTCGGCGACACGAATAGACGACGCCCGATGCGTGCCGGCCTTGATAATCGTCCGGTATAGCGTATCGACCTTGTCCGCAATCTCCGGCGTACTCCCACTGGTGACTTTTTTGATCGTAGAGACGCGATGCGCTTTGTCACCCGGATTGATTCGTTCCGGCGAGTAGCCGGCAAAAAAGTCGACGTTGAACTTTAGCCCGCTCGTCTGCTCCAGTATAGGGACGCAGACCTCTTCCGTGCATCCCGGGTAGACAGTTGACTCATAGATGACAATATTCCCTCGTTTCAGAACGCTGCCCACCGTCCGACTGGCACTCTCGAGCGGACGGAGATCCGGCTTCTTGTATTCGTCTACTGGCGTTGGTACGGTGACGATGAAATACATCGCCCCTTTCAGGTCTTCCGGGTTGGCCGTATAGTGCAATCCTGTCGCCGTTGCCAATTCAGCGGGTTCTACTTCGCACGTGCGATCGACTCCCTTCCTGAGCTCTTCAATACGGCTTTTATTGATATCGAAGCCGACAACTTCGCGGATCTTCCCGAATTCGACGGCAAGGGGCAAGCCTACATACCCCAGACCAATTACGCCAATTTTTTCCACCAGGGTGTTCTTTCTTGTTTGCGATCAGAATCTCCGCTACCGGGGGGTTCCAGGTTTTTTAAGCCAACGGAGTGCGCAAAAATATACAAAAGCGGCAGATAAAGCCCACGACTTCGCCTACAAAAGGGGATCGCATTAAAACACGACCTATATTTGTGTGCCCGACAGGCGGTTCAAATTGGTCAAGCTCGTCAACATACTGGTCGCAAAGGAATTCAAGCTTGAACTCAGGCGTAAGTCCGTTATTGCCGGTATCGGACTCTACCTCTTTAGCCTCGTTTTCGTGTGCTATCTCACCTTTCGCATGAGGCAATCGTCCATCAACGCGGTGACCTGGGCCGCCCTCTTCTGGTTGACGATTCTCTTTGCCGTTATGAATACGGTCGCCAAGAGTTTTATCGGCGAAAAAAAGGGCCTGAGCATCTACTATTATTCGGTTGCGCCAGCCCCGGCGATCATTCTATCGAAAATCGTTTATAATACGCTTCTTTGTTTTGTGTTGTCATTCGCCGGGTATGTTTTCTTTCGGATTTTTATATCCGATCCGGTGGGTGATGTGCCTTTGTTCGTGGCCACCCTGGCATTGACCAGTATTGGCTTCTCCGCTGCGCTAAGCCTGATGTCCGGAATAGCCGCTCGCGCCAACAACAGCAACGTCCTTATGGCGGTCTTGAGCTTTCCGGTCGTAATTGGAATTTTGCTGATGGCGGTAAAAGTCACCAAGAACGTACTGGACGGTCTTGAGCGTACCGACAGTTACGACGAACTCCTTAATCTCCTGGCAATAAATTGTATCCTCGGGGGACTCGCTTACATCCTGTTCCCTTATATTTGGCGCAGTTAATCAGAGGTGTCTCCACCTGACACGAGCCGGATCATGAAGACGTGGATCAAGATTGTAGCGGTTATTTTGCTTCTCTATGTGCACATTGGGGGCCTGCTGATGCCGGTACCCAGGCTCGATATACTTAACGAGACGATTAGGGCACTGTATTTCCATGTGCCAATGTGGTTTGGAATGGTAGCTCTCTTCGTGGTGTCGGTCGTGTATGCGGTGATTTACCTTACGAAACCGACTCATCAGAATGACGTCCGGTCGGTTGAGTTTGCCAATGTTGGGATGGCCTTTGGCGTATTGGGCATATTGACAGGAATGCTTTGGGCAAACTATACATGGGGTTCCCCGTGGCACGGTGATCCGAAACAAAACGGTGCCGCGATCGCGCTCTTGGTTTACCTGGCTTATTTCGTGCTGAGGGGATCAGTCGACAATATGGAACAACGTGCCCGCTTAAGTGCCGTCTACAACATTTTCGCTTTTGCCGCCATGATCCCGCTTATTTTTGTGCTGCCGAGAATGCAGGATTCGATGCACCCGGGAAGCGGCGGTAACCCTGGCTTTAACGCCTACGACCTCGACAGCCGCATGCGGATTGTCTTCTACCCTGCGGTCGTTGCGTGGATAATTGTTGGTGTATGGGTAACCACTCAGCGAATCCGACTGAGGGCCTTGCAGGACAAAATCACCGAGATGAATCATGAAACTTCTATCTAAATTTTTACTTGTCGCGTTCACGTGGGTTATCGCTTTGCCCGCAGCGGCTCAGAATGCTGAAATGGCGGATAGGCTCCGTTCGGAAGGGAAAATCTATATTCTGCTTGGCATTGTACTGATTGTCCTTTTTGGGTTCATTACCTATCTTTTCCTGACCGACCGAAAACTGACGCGACTCGAACAGGATTTGAAGAAAGACCCGCAAACCAAATCGGGAACAAAATCGTTTTCCTGACGGATTAACGGCCAAATATTCAAACCATGAAAAAGTCGCACGTCCTGATCATTGTTTTCATAGCCTCTGCCGTGGGAATTTTAATCTCATCTTCAAGTGGCACCAGTACTTATGTAAATTTTTCCGAAGCCTACGTGCTCGCCTCTGGCGGTGAGAACAGGGATATTCATGTAGTCGGAGAACTGAAAAAGGACGCCAACGGCGAGATCATTGGTATCGAACCTGGTTTGGACAAGGTTTCGTTTTCATTCATTATGGTCGATGAGCAGGGGAAGGAGCAGCGCGTCGTGTACAACGAGCCCATGCCGCAGGACTTTACAAAGTCGGAAAAGGTGGTTGTCATCGGAAGGTACAAGGGTAACGTCTTTCATGCTTCACGGATTCTGCTAAAATGCCCCTCCAAGTACCAGGAAGAGCAAGTGAAGGTTTGAGGAACCAGGACCCTGCCTTCATTACGTCTTCACATCGGACCTCATAATTTGAATCTCAAATGATCCATTATTTCGTTGGTGACCTCGGCCACTTTTTTGTTATCACCTCGTTCGTTACGGCTCTCGCTTCCGCATTCTCGTATTTCAAGGCCGTGGGTTCCAGCGACCTGGACAAGCAGGCCGCCTGGAAGCTGAACGGCAAGATTGCTTTTTATGTGCATGCGGCGTCTGTCCTGGGTGTGTGTGCAATGCTCTTCGTCATTATTGCCAACCATTACTTTGAGTACCACTATGCCTATAGTTACTCCGACAGCAAACTGCCGGGCTATTTTCTCCTTTCAACGTTCTGGAATGGCCAGGAAGGGAGTTTCCTTCTGTGGATGTTCTGGCATGCGGTGCTTGGCATCGTGCTGATTCACACCAATCGATTTTGGGAGGCTCCTGTAATGACGGTGTTTTCGACTGTGCAGGCGTTCCTTGCGTCGATGATTCTCGGGGTGGTATTACCCGTGATCAACTACAAGATTGGAAGTTCACCGTTCATTCTACTGCGCGACTCTTTGCCAGATGCACCAGTATTTCAGGTGAATCCGGAATTTGTACCCGAAGAGGGGAGAGGATTAAATCCACTTCTTCAGAACTATTGGATGGTGATCCATCCGCCAATGTTGTTCCTCGGGTTTGCTGCAACGCTGATACCGTTCTCTTTTTGTATCGCAGGTCTCTGGCTTAAGAAATATCGCGAATGGGTTCGTCCCGCAATACCCTGGTCGCTTTTCGCGGGCGCGACATTGGGATTGGGTATCCTCATGGGAGGATATTGGGCTTATGAAACGCTCAATTTTGGGGGGTACTGGAACTGGGACCCCGTAGAAAACGCGGTCTATGTTCCATGGTTGGTACTGGTGGCATCAATCCATACCATGATTACCTACAAGAATAGTGAGACCGCTTTGAAGGCGTCGATCGTCCTGGTTATCTCGGTATTTGTCCTTATCCTTTACTCGACCTTTCTCACACGCAGTGGCGTTCTGGGTGATGCGTCTGTGCATTCGTTTACCGATCTTGGTCTGAACGGCCAGCTCTTATTGTATTTGTTTTTCTTCCTGCTGACCGGTATCGCACTCGCGGCGGTGAGGTGGCGCGCCATCCCAACGACCGACAAGGAACTGTCGACATGGTCGAGGGAGTTTTGGATATTCATCGGCGTACTGGTCCTCTGCCTGATGGGTGTCTTTGTTATTGCGTATACGTCGATACCTGTCTGGAACCGGATAGTCGAATTTTTCGGGGGCTCTTCAAACGCCGCGCCGCCGGCAGACCAGGTCTGGTTCTATACGCGATACCAACGTTGGTTTGCCATAGTGGTGGCCCTGCTCTCGGCAGTCGGTCAGTTTGTGTGGTGGAAAAAAATGGATGCGCGGCGTCTGGGCAAGGAGTTGCTCACCCCTCTGCTCATTACCCTGGTGGTGTTCGTACTGTTCTTGCAGCTTATCGTTTCGCGTCACGACCCTGCCGTCATTACAAAACCGGCATTTTTAGCTATCCTGCTGGCGGGCATATTTACCGTTGTGGCCAACGGACGAATCCTGATTTCACTGCTTCGTAAAAGCCCGGGATTGTCAGGAGGAGCTGTGGCTCATATTGGTGTTGGATTGATGCTGGTGGGAATTTTGTTCTCGGCTGGCTACTCCAAGATCGTGTCGTTGAACAATACCGGGTTGCTGTATAACAAGGAAGCCAGTGACGAGTTCAACCGCGACAACCTTTTGTTATTCATCAATGAGCCAGCACACATGGCCGAGTACGCGATTCAGTACCTTGGCGAGCGCCTGGAACCGCGCGGCAAATCGGGTTACATCAATCCGAATGATGTCGAATTCACCGCTGATCCGTACGTCGTGGTGGCGAGGAGGGACGTCTGGTATGATGGCCGACGTCTATACAACGCTGGAGACAGTATCACTATTTTTCCGGAGAACAGGTACTACGAGATCGAACTGACCAGTCCGAATGGGCGAAAGCACATGCTCTACCCGCGCGTGCAAGACAACCCGACAATGGGTCTGGCCGCTTCACCGGATATCAAGCGCGACCTTACGAAAGACCTGTATGCGCACGTGATGGATCTTAATGATCCCGAAAAGGCCCAATGGAGTGATATGGAGGAAATTCTTGTCTCTCCCAAAGAAGATTTTTTCGTCAACGACTACGTCGCGGTATTGGAGGGAGCTGAGCGCGTATTCTCCGTGGGATCGGTGCCGGTGGATTCTGCAGACGTCGCGATCAAGGCATCTGTTCGCATCAAGGGGGAGCGCCAGGCGTACCTTGCCGAACCGATCATTGTCTATCACAACGGAATGGCTGGCCGGATACCCTATGAAGTGAGGGACCTTGGCGTGCGCTTGTCGTTGCTCAATATTTATCCGGATCAGGGAAAGTTCGAATTCGGGGTAAACTCACGCCAAAAGGATTGGGTCATTATCAAGGCTATGGAGAAACCGCTCATCAACTTGCTGTGGCTAGGGACGGGTGTTCTGATGGTCGGCTTCGGAATGGCGATGGTAAGACGCTTCCGCGAGTTTCGCAAGATGAAAGAAAAAGGGCTCGAATAAAACGAGCCCTTCTATAAAAAGACCAAAGAGGCCCAAATTCCAAGGCCTAAACCTGCCCCGATGCAGCGAAGCGTAGTTGGGGTTCCAAGGCCCAGGCCTGCCTTCCAGGGTCCCGACTCTGCCTTTTTAACGGTGTCGGGCGGGTTTGGCAAGCAGCTACCCGGCAACCCTTGTTTTTTTTATCCAGGAGACATTGGCCGCCAAGCGGGATACCTCAAATTTGATACAGTCGCACGATTTTAAAAGCGTGCGTGATGCCTTCCGTAGAGTAAATAGATCAGCACACCGATCACGAGCCAAACGCCACACACCACGAACGTCATCGGGTTGAGGAACGTCATTACGCCGGCACAGCAGATAATGCCGAGAATTGGCACAACTGGAAACAAGGGCGTCTTGAATGGCCTGTTGAGATCGGGGCGCTTGTAGCGGAGGATCAGGACACCAACGCACACCACGATAAACGCAAACAGGGTTCCGATGGAAACCAGTTCAGCAAGGACCGAAATGGGCAATAAGCCCGCGGCGATCATCGCCACAACTCCCGTGATGATCGTCGATGTGTATGGAGTGCCGTAGGTCGGGTGAATATGAGAGAACGGCTTGAAGAAAAGGCCGTCATTCGACATTGAGTAGAAGATACGGGTTTGTCCCATAAGCATTACAAGGATCACCGATGTGAGACCCGCAATCGCGCCGATCTTGATGAACGGGCTTAACCAGGCGAGGCCTTGTCCGGCCTTGTCGATTGCCACAGCGATCGGGGCAGACGTATTCAATTCAGTATAGTGCGCAATACCCGTCATGACAAGCGCCACGAGGATATAGACGATCGTACAAATGAATAGCGATCCGAGAATACCGAAGGGCATGTCCTTTTGCGGATTCTTGGCTTCCTGAGCTGCCGTAGAAACGGCGTCGAAGCCGATGTATGCAAAGAAGATAACCGACGCGGCGCGCAGGATTCCCGTGACGCCGAATTCACCAAAGTTGCCGGTACCTTCAGGGATAAACGGTACCCAGTTCTCACCGTTGATATACTGCCATCCGAACATTACAAACAATACAACAACGGCCAGTTTTACGAATACAATAATGTTGTTGAAGATTGCAGACTCCTTAATCCCGCGCATCAGGAAGAACATAATGATCAGAACAATGAGGACGGCCGGAATGTTGACAATACCCGTTGCCGTTGCAAGGGAATTGACATCGATACCCCCCGCAGTCAGGGTGGCGACCAGTTCCTCGGTATAGGTCGTCCATCCGTCTGGTGTTTCGATCAGTTTCGTACCAAGTGCCGCGGTGAATTCAGGGGCAATCGGAATCCCCATATTACCGGTAATGAAACTCACGACGTAGCCCGACCAC
>CAZIAG010000181.1:0-7623 GCA_964537375.1 uncultured Roseivirgaceae bacterium | reverse complement strand
TGGGTATCCCAGTCGACATGTTCACCGTGATGTTTGCCATCGGCCGCCTCCCGGGATGGATCGCTCAGTGGAGAGAAATGCGCCAGAACAAAGAACCGATCGGAAGACCAAGACAAATCTACGTTGGCGAAAAACAACGCCCTTACATCGATATCAAGAACCGAAAATAACGATCGCCGCCGGAGTCAATCCGGCGGTTATGTTTCCAAGAAACAACAGCATGGATTTGAACGAGCAGTTTGAACAGGCGGTGGCCAAAACCAAAGAATTCACGAAACGCCCCTCCAACGAGGAGTTGTTGCAACTCTACGGGCTGTACAAGCAGGCCACAGAAGGCGATGCAACCGGAGAACGCCCGGGAGGATTCGATTTCAAAGCCATCGCCAAGTACGACGCATGGGCTGAACTTAAAGGCAAACCCGCCGACGAAGCACGGCGCGAATACATCAGCCTCGTCGAACGCCTGCACCAACAATACGCATGACCGGTGAACCTGTTCTACCAACCGGAGGTTGAACGCGGAGTAAACTACCTGGACGAAGAAGAATCTCGCCATTGCATTAAGGTACTCCGCCACCGGAGTGGCGACCCTATTCGCCTGACTGATGGCAATGGAACATTCTACGATGCCACCATCGAAACCGCCGACGCCCGGCGTTGTACCTTCAACATCACTCACCGCGACAGAATGCCCCTTCCCTCCTATCGGATCGAAATCGCAGTAGCGCCCACAAAGAATGCTGATCGCATGGAATGGTTTGTCGAGAAAGCCGTCGAGATCGGTATCCATCATATCACGTTTGTGGATTGCAAACATTCGGAGCGCCGGCGTCTGAACCTGGAGCGCATCTCGAAAGTCGCCATCACCGCCATGAAGCAGTCCATCAAGGCATGGCTGCCTGAAATTAGGGGGCCAATTTCTTTCCGCGAATACATCTCCTCCGTCGAAGCACCTGAGCGTTTCATTGCGGTGGTCGATCCGGAGAACCCCGTACATCTGTTCCATCGCGCATCAAAGGGGACACGCATCGCCGTGGTCATCGGTCCGGAAGGGGATTTCGCCGCGGAGGAAGTTTCATCGGCTATTGATTATGGTTTCGTGAAGGTGAGTCTCGGCGGTTCGCGGCTCCGCACGGAGACTGCGGCGCTGGCAGCATGTCATATCCTGAACCTCGTGAACGAACCCGCGTGATCGCTTTCCACACCGATGACGGTTGTCTATATTGTCAGGAATTTTATTAAACCTATCCCAACCACATGGCCTTAAACTATATCTGGGTTACCTTCTTCCTGATCGCATTTTTGGTAGGCCTGATCAAACTGATCTTCCTCAACGACACGGCTGTGTTTCCCGCGATGATGAATGCCACGTTTGACATGGCCAAAACGGGATTCGAAATCTCGATTGGCCTCACGGGTGTCATGACCTTGTGGCTCGGGTTGATGCGGATCGGCGAAAAAGGCGGCGCTATTGCGATCCTCGCCCGCCTGTTGAGTCCGTTCTTCTCACGCCTTTTCCCGGAGATCCCGCGCAACCACCCGGCTACCGGCTCCATAGTCATGAACTTCAGCGCCAACATTCTCGGCCTCGACAACGCCGCTACGCCTCTCGGATTGAAGGCGATGAACGACCTGCAGGAGCTCAACCCAAACAAGGATACCGCATCCAATGCGCAGATCATGTTCCTCGTACTCAACGCCTCAGGCCTGTCGGTCATACCCCTTTCCATCATTGCCGATCGTGTGACGATGGAATCGACCAATCCAACGAGCATTTTCATTCCTATCCTCATCGCCACATCCTGTTCGACCTTAGCCGGCCTGATCTACGTTTCGATACGACAAAGAATAAATCTACTCAACCCCGTTCTGCTCTCCTGGCTCCTCGGGTTTGTCGCGGTACTGCTGTCCATGGTGTGGTATTTCGGTTCCCTTTCGCCGGGCGAACTAAAGCACCAGTCCATGCTGGTGACCAGCGTGATCATATTGAGCATCATCATCACCTTTCTTGTACTGGGGTTGATAAAAAGAATCCCCCTGTTTGAGACCTTCATCGAAGGTGCCAAGGAGGGCTTCAACACCTCCATAAGGATCATTCCCTACCTCGTGGGTATTCTCGTTTCAATCGGTGTATTTCGGGAATCCGGAACGTTGGACTACCTCAAGGATGGTGCACGTATCGGATTAGAAGCTATGGGGGCCGACACGCGATTCGTAGATGCCCTGCCTGTCGCGTTCATGAAGCCACTGAGCGGACAAGGTGCGCGCGGAATGATGGTTGACGTCTCAAAGGATTCCGGCGGGCCTGACACATTCGTCGGCAACATGGCCAGCATCTTCCGGGGAAGCGCGGAAACGACTTTCTACATCCTCGCACTCTACTTCGGATCAGTCAACGTACGCCGAACGCGATACGCCGTCAGCGGGGGGCTCATTGCCGATCTCTTTGGCGTCCTGGGAGGCATCTACGCCGGCTACCTGTTCTTTGGTTAACGGAAGTATCGCTTGACGGTCACTGGTCTACTGGGTGCTGGTCACTCGTTGAACAGCGTTGATGGAAAGAATTCCCTTCTGGCGGGAAAAGGGAGCTCTGCGCGGAGTGGCCGGAATTCTTGTGGGACGAGTTTACACTTGTCGCGGGCATCCATGTTAGTCATTATGAAACCTGGAATCAGCGAACCTTTTGGACTTTACTCGAATTTACCTATCATTGTTTTATGGAGAAAAAAGCAGAGATCCAAAAGACGATCTACGACAACGCGAAGAGCCATTTTTTAGGGAACTTCCCGGATTCACTGCCTATCGAACAAGCTTACGTTCACATTGGTATGTATCTGGGCTGGATCATCGAGGCAGGACTTTATTCCGACTACTTTGAAGACGAAGCCTCGAACCAGATTTTCCGATTCAAACGCCGCGAAATTTCATGTACTATCCTTAGCGAAATCTGGGACGGTTACCTCGGCTACGAACTCTTCAACAAGCAAGGCAACATGTTCACGTATTACTATTACGGTGGTGGACTTTACCGGGGCGACTACGACGAAATTCTGGTGAAGAAACTTCCGTCGATCTATCATGTTGTCGACAGCTGGGAAAATTACGAGAAGATGAAGGCGCGTATCGATATGCGCTTCCAGGACTGGAAAAGACTCGTGGGCCAGTAATTTACCTGACTGGCCTCCCGTTCTTATCAATCACAACCTCCTGGCCGCCTCCCCTTACGGTGACTTCACCCGTATCCGGCTTCACCGTCAACTCCTCGGGACTGAACGCAAGTGAGAGCGGACTTGTCCATGCAAGCCCATCGGACCGGTATATCTTGGCCAGTGTCGACGGGTATTTCGATGCAGCCGCATCCTCGCGCGATATGAGTACAAAAAAGATCTGTCCATTGGCGTCGGCATTTGTCAACGCCCGCGTGGACGCCAACTTTCCCTTGGTGAAACCGGATTTGTCTACAGGAAATGTAACCTTCACATCGCGCGCCCGAGTCGGGGCAATCGTGCAAAAATATCCCGTGGCATGAACCGAGTCCGTAAAGTGCAACCCCACCGTGTATTGCTCTTCGACGGTGGCCAGCATCTTATATGGGTTGCCCTCCTTTTGTTCAAACAGCGGAATGGAGTCGTTGCCGTCAACGATCCAGTTCAAACCTTCCTTAGCAGATGCCAGACGCATTGACATCTCCTCCAATTCCTGTTTTGCATAGTCGTTGAGCGTGGCGATGTAACTCTTCATCACATTGGCAGTGCCATATGCGTTGGAAATGAAGGTCTGATAGTCCATCGCGCGCTCGTCAAGATCGGAATTGACCATCAGCGTGGTGATGCTGTCCAGTCGAGCGATAAACTGCATCTCCTTTTCGGCGATCGACAGCCGCAGGCTGGCATCGGCAGAATCGCGAAAAGGTCTGTGTTCAAGCTGCAGCGACCGGTATTCCAGATCAGCGATCTTCGCTGTAAAGACATCGAGTGGAAGCGGATTCGAATCGTACTTTTTAAGCTGTCCGTTCAGCAGTTTATCGATGATCCGCGTGAGATCGCTCCTTACGGACACCGAATCGTTCGCCACCTTTTCCCGGAGTTTGTTGATCTCGATATCATAGGCGACGAGACTTTCATTGGTGGGGATGATCTCTTTCTCCACTATTGCGACAACCTGCTCGCTAAAAGCCCTGTAATTCCAAACAACAGGGTTGTCAGAATAAAAGTCTGCTTCTTCAAGCCCCTCAGCGGAGTAATCCCTGATCTCCTTCGGCGTAAATTCCTGGTGATAGTTGAAACCACTGATTTTCGTACTGGCCGACCGATATTGTTCAAATGCTTTTGCACATGAATCGAAACGTACGGCGATGGCCTTCAAATCCGCGATCGTCGATTCGTCGGCCCGCAGATAAAGTGCTCGTTGCGACGGATATTTTTCGCGAAGTGCGGCATACGTCCCCTGGCACTTTTTGTACAGCGATTCCGTGAGTTCAAAATAATGCGTCGTATTCTTTACAGCATCAATACGTGCCCGTAAATCCTCCATACGCTTGTCAATATCAAACTGGATATCCGACAACTTCACGCCGAATTCTCCGGTACGCAGGTCGCGACGATTGTACATTTCATAGTACTCCTTGTTGCGCCTGACTTCCTTTTCCGTTATGGTGGCCTTGGCCTTGTCAAAGAACAGCAGAGCCGAATCCATCAGCGAAAGCGAAATATCGCGTTGTTTCAGAACATCAATCTTGTTTGCACGATCGTTAAAGATAATTCCCCGAAACAAGTAGCCGCTGGGCTCTTCCTTTTCCAGCAGGTATCGACGGAGAAATGGCTCGGCCTGCTCATATTGTTTTGTGCTGAGAAGGGCGTAAATGTCCTTATACTTCAGTTTTTGGCTAAAGCCTATATTACAAACAAGCAGGAAGGCCAACGTCAGGATGCCAGCCGGGGTTGTTTTTCGCATCGCAGGGAACGATTTATGTTTCGAAATTAGTTAAAATAGCAATATTTGAGGCCGAGACACCTTGCCATTTTCAAAAGAATGAACAAACATGCCCAAAATCAAAAAATTGACCAGTTTTTCAAGCTGGTAAAACCGTGGATCATCATGATTGCGGTTTTCATCATTCTTCGCTATACCGGAATGCTGGGACACGTCGCCTACGCCGCGCAGACAGTCCTTATGCAAACGGGCGTAATGAACGCACAGCCCTCCGCTGACTCGGATCGCGAAGACTTCGACTACGATTTTTCCGTACGCGATCTGAAAGGCAACGTGGTGAACGTTGAAGAATTTAAAGGGAAGGTTGTTTTTCTAAATCTGTGGGCGACATGGTGCGGACCCTGCCGTGCTGAAATGCCTTCCATACAAAAACTCCACGAGTCTATTCAGGATGAATCGATCGCCTTTGTGATGCTTTCGCTGGATAAACCTGAAAACTTCAAGAAAGTGATCTCCTACGTTGAAAAGAACAAGTACACATTCCCGGTCTACGTACCCGGAAGCGCTTTACCCTCACTTCTCGATGTTCCCTCCATTCCCACCACCTTTATCATCGGCAAGGATGGAAAGGTGAAGATGAAAAAAATAGGCACAGCGAATTACGATACGGGTGACTTCAGGGAATATTTGAGGAGGCTGGCGGCCGAGTAGTTGGTCGCGTGGTCACCACTGGTTTGAGGGACAAAGTTTTGACGGTATT
This sequence comes from uncultured Roseivirgaceae bacterium, assembly GCA_964537375.1. Taxonomy (GTDB): domain Bacteria; phylum Bacteroidota; class Bacteroidia; order Cytophagales; family Cyclobacteriaceae; genus Chryseosolibacter. The sequence continues at coordinate 1,931 of CAZIAG010000181.1, read as the reverse complement.
CTCCCGCACAGAAAAATTCATGCCCTACAGTGCCTGTTCTCCGCGCAAACGCGCCTCCCACACATCATAGTGTCTCCAGCAACGCGCGCTTAACCTTCTCCAGGCCCGTGCTCGCTTTCTCCTCGAACATTTGCAGGTAGGGCGTCCGTGGGATATCCGGTAGTTTCGGGTCAACCACAAACTTCGTCGACGCGTACGGCACATAGTTGATCAAACCCGCCGCCGGATAGACCACCAGCGACGTGCCCGCCACAATAAAGTAATCAGCTTGAGAAGCGTGATAGGCCGCAACTTCCATCAAGGGCACCATCTCGCCGAACCACACAATGTTGGGTCGCAGTTGTGATCCCTTTTCACACAAGTCGCCCAGCTTCAACTCCCACCCATCGATGGGATATACCAGGGTTTCGTCCACGCAGCTCCTCGACTCAAACAAACTACCGTGAAGGTGAATCACATGCGTTGAACCTGCGCGTTCGTGAAGATTATCTACATTTTGTGTGACGATGGTTACGTCGAAATATTCCTCCAGTTCGACCAGAACCTCGTGACCGCGGTTGGGTGAAACTTCAAGCGCTTGCTTCCGTCGTTGATTGTAAAAATCGAGAACCAACGCGGGATTCTTTCGCCAGCCCTCCGGGGATGCAACCTCCATGACGTCGTAACCCTCCCAGAGACCGCCGGAATCGCGGAACGTCGCAATCCCGCTCTCGGCGCTGATGCCCGCGCCTGTCAAGACAACCAGTTTCTTTCCGGAAGGACCTGACATCGGAACCAACTGGGCAGATGATTATTTCTTCTTTTTCGCTGACGATCCTTTTGCGGATTTCCTGGCAGTCTTTTTTGCCGCAACCTTACTGGCAACCTTCTTCGTCGCCGTCTTTTTCGCTGCCTTCTTCGCAGTCGCTTTGGTTTTCGTTTTCTTTGCGGCAGTTTTCTTTACCGGCTTCGCCGCTCTTCCGTTGCCAGCACCACCATTGGAAATCGGAGTCGTCACATCAGACGACCTCGTGCCTTTTTTTCCGGTCGCCTTAGAAGCCGTCTTGACCGGCGCTTCTTCCTTTTTGGCGGCCTGGCGGAATCCCCAACGTCCCCTGCGCTCGGGTGCAGCTTCCGCCAACGCAATACATTCCTCCAGCGTCAGCTCGGCAGGCACTTTGTCCTTGGGAATCTTCACATTCTTCTTGCCCGCCTTGATGTAGGGTCCGAATCGACCATTGAGCACCGTGATATCCGGGTTTTCCGGGAAGGCCTTGATGAGCTTGTTGGCGTCAGCAATACGCTTTGCCTTGATCAGTTCAATGGCCTGATCAGAATCTATCGTGTAAGGGTCGAGGTCTTTGGGAATGGAAACAAACTTCTTGTCGTGAAGCACATAAGGCCCAAACCGGCCAATGTTGATCACGACGGGTTTTTCTTCAAACAAGCCCATATCGCGGGGCATTTTGAACAGCTCCATCGCGTCTTCCATGGTGATGCTCTCGATGAACTGCCCCGGACGCAAACTGGCGAACTTGGGCCGTTCACCACCATTGTCGTCGGGATTCTCGCCGATCTGAACATAGGCTCCAAACTTGCCGAGCTTGGCATACACTTTCTTGCCTGTCTTCGGATCGACACCTAATTCGCGGCTCTTGCCCACCGATGAGCGTTCCACCTTTTCGGTTTTGGAGACCTTCTTATGGAAAGGTTTATAGAACTCGTCGATCATCTTGCGCCAGTCCAACTTGCCACTGGCGATCTCATCGAACTCCTGCTCTATCTCCGACGTAAACGAGTAGTCAGTGATATCCGGGAAATGCTCCACCAGGAAATCATTGACGATCATCGCCGTATTGGTAGGGAACAACTTGTTCTTTTCCGCACCGGTGATCTCGCTGTCTTCTCGCTTCTCGACGACGTCATTGCGAAGGGTGAACACATTGAACTTG
>CAZIAG010000180.1:0-7630 GCA_964537375.1 uncultured Roseivirgaceae bacterium | reverse complement strand
AAGCACCATACTGGACATGCTTCCAGCGTTCCGTCGAAGTCGCGGACAATCTTGGTCTTGCTTCTCAGACTCTGGGTCGGTTTGTAACCATCGAGCCAGATGTATTCCAGTTTCGATTTTGATTTTGACATAGCGTTTACGTTTGTGGTTGTTATTGATTATTAATTGGTTTAAAATTGATAGACTGCTGCAACGTTCAACGATGGTAACATATTCGTGGCCTTGCCATCGGCATCCATGAAGGAATCTTCAGAGGTCATGTCGATGCGCACTTCCGGTATAAAGGTGAGCCCGCCCACCTTATAATTGCCGGACAATGTGAACTCGGTGACGTTGCCTTTCCCGCTCGGGTTCATGCCGAATATGCTGAGGTGTTCCCGCGTTACGGCGAGGTATTCCGCACGGAGACCCAGCGCAAACGACTCGGAAAGTGTCACCTTAGGATAGATTGCAACACCGTAGAATGAACTTGCTTCTGCGTCGTTGTCGGCAATGCTTCCTTCAGTAATGAACCTTTCACCCGGGGAGAGAGATTGAAACGTCGTGTTCAATCCGAGGTAAAATTTTTCCGAGAGATTCCATCCGGTAGTAATATCCACCTGGAACAATGGGCCCCCTGATGCGATAAACATGGGGTCCCCATTTTCGTCGAGCAGAATGTCGCCATCGTCATCAGTGAGGTAGGGATAATCGGTTGCTTCAAGTTTGCCGTCCTGATCACCGTAGATCAGGTTCAACCAAATCCCGCCGGCCTCACTCGTGTGTCCAAGTTGCGCGCCCAACGTGTAGGTGTTCACCGGATTGAACTCGACCAGGTCTGTTGGGTTCATGATCGCAGCCATTGCGCTCCAGCCATTACCCAGATCCACGTCAGCGCGAAGTCCGGTGTGACTAAACGGTCCCCAGGAGAACATGTAAGACGTCGAGTAATGGAAGTTGACCGCCGGTGAGATCACTTCATACCCAAGGAACGTGTTAAACTGACCGAGCTTTACTGTGACCTTGTCGGAGAGTTTGTACCAGGCGAACATTTGATTGACGATCGACTGGCCGGAAGCTGCCGCGAAAACGGCGGCCTTTCCACGAGGCCCAAAGACGAGGTCCGCCGTAAAGCCGGCTTTCTCCCCCTCGTAAGCGGCCACCATATTCACCATGCCGAGTCCAAAACCTTTCAGATCGGCGAAAGCCGTCGAAGGCGCATAACCGCCCATGTACGGGTTGACCGTTCCAAATGTCGTGTGAAAGTATGTGTCAATGGTTCCACTCAAGGTGAATGTGCTTTCCTCGGTTTCCTTTCCGGAGTCCACGTCAATAGCAGCGGTACCGTCGCGTGGTGTTTGATTGGCCGAAGCCAACAGGCTAGTATCCTGGGCGAAAATTTTAGCGGGTAACGACGACATCAGTAAAAATCCAATGCATAGTCTGACGGTTTTCATATTTTTGGATGTGTTTTAATAACAATAAGCTAAGGTGGTTCCGGTGGAGCCGCACACTCCCCGGAACGCTTTAGTGATTCATTAAGGGTTTCGTCCGGACGTTTACTCGGACGCGTTTGTTTCAGGCCACTTCCTTGGCGGCCTGCGAAAGGTCGAACACGACATTCTCACCGTGCTGACTTACATCCTGGCCAAGCACTTTTTCTTCACTACTAATCCTCAGCGATGAGATCATGTCTGTGATCTTCAGCAGAAGAAGCGATCCGAAGAATGAGAACGCGACGACGATAACCAGAGCGATCATGTGCACTTTGATGAGTTCAAACTCGCCGAAGAAGAGTCCATTACCAGTAGTGTTGGCACTGTTGACTGCCGTGTGAGCCAGGAGACCGGTCATGACCATACCGACTGCACCCCCAACGCCGTGGCAGGGGAATACATCGAGCGTATCTTCGAGAGAAGTTTTCGATTTCCAGTGAACGACCACATTGCTGATCAGACTGGCGAACGTTCCGATGAAGAGACTGGATGGTACGGTTACGAATCCTGCGGCGGGAGTGATGGCGACGAGGCCTACGACAGCGCCGATGCAAAAGCCCAATGCCGATGGTTTCTTTCCGCGGATCGAATCGAAGAGTATCCACGCGAGACCAGCTGCGGCAGAAGCAGTATTCGTTGTGGCGAAGGCAGAAGCAGCAAGAGGACCTGCGCTTAACGCACTGCCGGCATTGAAGCCGAACCAACCGAACCAGAGCAAACCTGTTCCGAGCAAAACGAATGGAATGTTGGCCGGCGCAAGGGCTGTCTTTTCCTGGTTGCGTGTTCGTAAATAGATGGATGCGGCAAGTGCAGCGAAACCGGCAGACATGTGTACTACAGTACCGCCAGCGAAGTCGAGAACGCCAAGCTTATAGAGAAAACCCTCCGGATGCCAGGTCCAGTGTGCCAGCGGCGCATATATAAAGAGGGAGAACAGGACCAGGAATAAGATGTAAGACTTGAACCTGATGCGTTCGGCAAACGTCCCGGTAATTAGTGCAGGTGTGATAATCGCGAACTTCATTTGGAATACTGCGAACAGGACCAGCGGAATGGTTCCGAATACAGGCGCATCGAGTACTCCCTGGAACATGAAGAAGGTCGTCGGACTTCCGATAACTCCTCCAACATCGTCACCGAACGCCAGGGAGAACCCGACCACTATCCAGAGCACGCTGATGACGCCCATGGCGATGAAACTCTGCAACATGGTTGAAATGATGTTTTTGGTGTCGATCATCCCCCCATAGAAGTAGGCGAGACCCGGGGTCATGAGCAATACCAGCGCGGAAGCGGCCAACATCCAGGCGACATCGCCCGAATCAATACCTTCCGTGTTTATCACCCCCGGTACGGCGGGTACAAACACGGCCAGGACGCTAATGGCCAGAAGCAAGGCAAATGGAATTACAGCTCTTTTCATAAATAATGACGTTTTTCTGGGTTAGTGGTTAAAATTTGAACCATGATCATGAAATACAGTATAAATCTGGCTAAAACAGGGTCTAAAATGAACCACTTTTATAGAAAAATAACTGAAATCGTTTGAGTAAGGGTCAAAAATCATCCGCAAACGTCGCTTGATTCAAAATTTCATAATTTATTGGGCTCTGATCGAAACAAACGGAAGGAAAACAGGGGCTGGACCGAAGACCATTCTGGAACGAGTAGCGGGATCAAAATAATGTTGTGAATCCACCGGTCGCGTGACCGCTACGGCGGGAATTGCTTTATTTAGCGTCAAAACGCGCTAATGAAAAAAATACTCGTTGTGGTTCTGGGCGTTGCCCTTATAAATGTGGCCAGCGCCCAGATGAAAAAGGCTCCGGACAGGAGTGAGGGCGATGGGCCGTTTCGTCAGCTCATCATTCGGGGAGTCACCCTGATCGATGGCACCGGCGCACCTCCAATAGGTCCCGTAGACATAGTGGTAAAAGGAAACCGCATCGCTGAGATCCGGGTTGTGGGTTACCCGGGAGTGCCCATCAATCCCGACCGGCGGCCTCGACTTGAATCCGACGGAAGGGAGTTGAACGCAGAAGGAATGTATTTGCTGCCGGGATTCGTCGATATGCACGGACATATCGGAGGGTCGCAGGCTCCCATCGCAGAGTATGTTTTCAAACTCTGGATGGCGCACGGCATTACGACTATACGGGAACCATCGTGTGGCAACGGACTTGATTGGGTGCTTGAACATAAAGGGAAATCGGCGGAAAACCGAATCACCGCGCCGAGGATATTTGCTTACACTGTATTTGGACAGGGTCGCGATGGAAAGATCACCAGCCCCGACGCTGCGCGGGAATGGGTTAAAGAAAATGCAAAGAAGGGTGCCGATGGGATCAAATTCTTCGGTGCGCCTCCGAGCGTTATGTCGGCTGCACTCGATGAAAACAAACGTCTCGGGCTGCGTTCGGCGTGTCATCATGCTCAGATGGATGTCGCGCGATGGAACGTTCTCAGCTCAGCGCGCGCAGGGCTGACTTCTATGGAACATTGGTACGGTTTGCCGGAGGCCCTGTTTACTGACCGGACTGTACAGGACTATCCAGCCCATTACAATTATCAAAACGAACAGCATCGGTTCGAGGAGGCCGGAAGACTTTGGAAGCAGGCTGCTCCGCCTTTTTCTGAAAAGTGGAATGAAGTCATGAATGAACTGCTGGAACTGGATTTCACGCTGGACCCGACATTCAATATTTATGAGGCAAGTCGCGACCTTCACCGGGCGCGAAGGGCGGAGTGGCACGAGGAATACACGCTCCCGCAGTTATGGGCATTCTACCAACCGAGTCGGATTTCCCATGGATCGTATTGGCACGCGTGGGGAACGGAACAGGAGGTTCAATGGCGGGAAAACTACCGGCTCTGGATGGCGTTTGTGAATGAATACAAGAATCGCGGTGGACGAGTTACGGCCGGGTCAGACTCGGGATTTATTTTTCAATTGTACGGATTCGCTTTTATCCGCGAACTGGAGTTGCTGCGTGAAGCAGGATTTCATCCGCTCGAAGTGATTCGCTCAGCGACGCTTTACGGGGCGCAGGCGCTTGGTGCGGAAAAAGACATCGGCTCGGTGGAAGCAGGTAAGCTGGCCGACTTCGTCATTCTCGACAGGAATCCCCTTCAAAATCTGCAATATCTGTATGGAACCGGTGCAATTGAATTGACCGAGGATAATCATGTGATCCGGGCTGGAGGTGTAAAATACACGGTTAAGGACGGAATTGTATATGATGCTCCAAAACTTCTTGAGGATGTCAGGAGAATCGTCCAGGCCGAAAAGGAAAGAGCCGGGTTTGAACTGAAGCAACCCGGCATAGACTAATGTGCATGATGATGTGTTCTATCCGTTCGCATTCTCGACGGCACAATTCGCATATAGATTTCTGCCGAAACCGGGTTGTTGCCGTAGACCTGTTTCAGGGCATCGCCGAAGGCATTTAACGTTACCTGGCCACCAATGGCGGTGTTCAAAGCCGCGACGATCGGCAATTGATAGTTCGCTCCAAGCGTGAACGCGTTTACCTCGAAGGTCTCGTCGTCGAATTGTGTGAGAGCCAGTTCTTCGGAGGATTTTTGTATCCATTCAAATCTTCCGTACAACGCCCACCTGTTTATCTGGAATGCGTTTTCCAGCAAGACGGAGTGTTCCTTATGATGTCCACCGGCGTCGTTGTAGCCCCATACTAACGCGCTGGTCACGTAGGATTCTCTTTCTGTCTCCATGGAATAAATAACCGATGCGGTAGTCCGGACCACATCTTCTTCTGGCCTCAGGGCTTCCGGGCTTTTGAGGAACCCTTGCGAGACTTGCAATGAAAAATTTTGACTTGGATTTACCGACAACCGATAACTATAACTGTCGAATGTCGGGTTGTCGAAGGTATAGCGATTTTCATCAGGTTCCCTTCCGGTGAATGTTGACGCTTCAACCTTGAAGATATGCCACCGCACGCCAACGGTGGCTACGCCAAACGTAATGTGGGTTGCATCCTGCCAATGGTGACCCAATGGCGAGTCAGGGTTGTTCATCGACGATATTCTGTGCATAAAGGCCGAAGGTCCAAGCGCAGGCTCGCCGGGGTATGCTGCATAGAGGGAGATGTCTGATCTCGGCCCTACCGACCAGGTGTATCCAACGGCCAATTCTGAGACGAGGTCGTGAGGGTGCTGCAGATCGATCAGTGGTTCGTTCTGCCATGTCTCACCCGTTTGAAATAAAAGAGGATAACCTTTACCGCCCACCGTGATGGCATCCAGCGAAAGCATTCCGCGTAACAGGAGCAGTCCACGTTCGCCAACCCGACGCTGAGCCATCCCCATAAGCCAGTTTGGCGCGTCGAACTGTTTGCCGCCTCTCCGGAAGTCGTTGTTGAGGTTTTGCATGTTGTAGCGAAGGAACAGACCTGCATGGAGCATGTAGTTCCATGAGCGACCGTGTTTCATCCACGCGTAAACGGGAGTTGCGTCGGGCAACCACGCCGTTCCCGAGCCGTTGCGATTCATCGGAAGGTTTAATGAAAAGGTATGAGACATACCCGCCAAGGTATCCTGTGTATGGCCGGTTTCGGCCTCATGATGATGCTGGGACTTTGCGGAAAACACGATCGATAACACGAGTACCGCCAATAAATAATGTCGGTACGTGCCCATCTTTTGGTGCTGAAGATTTTCGGACAATACGGACATGGTTTTCACGTTTGATGTGAAAACGTCATGCCGCCGGGTAGGGATTAATACAATTGTGTGATTTTATTGCAGGATTTTGTTTGAAGGTTTGAGTAAATATGAACAAGGACGCCGAATGACCGATTGCTACACTTTATCGAGCGGCTTTCTTTTGTTTTCGCCAATCTTTTTGAAGTGACTCGGTGTTAAGCCGGTAACCTTTTTGAATTGATTCGAGAGGTGTTGAACGCTGCTGTAACCCAGTTCATGTGCGATCTCCGATAAGGTCAGTTCGTCGTACACCAATAGCTCCTTTACTCGTTCGATCTTGTGATGGATGAGGAAGTGTTCAATCGTTGTGCCCTCTATCGACGAGAAGAAATTGCTGAGGTAGTTGTAATCCTTGTTCAGTTTTTCCGAAAGGTATACCGAGAATTTTATCTTTTTCTGTTTTGGTGGTACCGTGCGAACAAACTCAATCACCGCATTCTTTATAGCCGAAATAATGCGGGCATTTTTGTCTTCGATCAGTTCAAAGCCGAGGTCGGCGATGCTACCGCGGAACAGTTCCAGTTTTTGGGCTTCGGGTCTTGCAGGGAGCGTAACCTCTCCCAATTCCACAGTTTCATAGGGAATTCCCGCCTTTTTTAGCTCGTTCTCTACCGCCATCACACAGCGGTCGCAAACCATGTTCTTTATATATAGCTTATTTTCCATAGGTTGCTTGTCCAATCCACCCCAGGTGGGTATTGTGAAAATTATCGTCGTGCTTCAATCCGTAGCCCAATATCCTGTCAAATGAGCTGTGACCAAATAACAGCAAACCCGCAAACTGTAGTTCAAAATTGTTGAACAGCATACCCGCGACATACAGACCTGCAGCAATGCCCTTGTGATGAAAAACGTTGTAGGTAAGCGCACCCGCCTTCGGTCCAAACAGGTATCCGACCATCCCAATGTCAGGGAAGAAAAAGAAGACGAGGTACCACCACCACTCATAGGGAAGCAGAGTAGTCAGGTATACGGCCAGCCCAAACATTCCCACTTCTTCAAACTTGATTAACCTCGCCACTTTTTGAGTCATGATTGCATTATTTAATTCGTTTTTTCCACCACCATTGAAATACGATGAGTGCCCAGATACGCGCGTGCACATCCCCGGGGTTTGACGAAAACATCTTTTTCTTCAATGCGTTGACCGCTTGGTAATCAAGGAGACCCTGTTCCTCGACGAATTTCTTCGACAACAGGTCGTCGGCAATTAACGATTTCAGCTCTTTTCGAAACCATTGAAGGAGGGGAACTTCAAATCCTTTCTTCGGGCGATTATACAATTCCGAGGGCAGCATGGATCGAAAAGCGTCCTGCAATATTTTCTTTCTCATCCGCCTGTCGATCTTGAAGTGATCCGGCAACGTGAATGCGAAATTCACTAATTCGAAATCGAGGAAGGGTGTCCGCACTTCCAGCCCGTTTGCCAT
>CAZIAG010000179.1:0-7633 GCA_964537375.1 uncultured Roseivirgaceae bacterium | reverse complement strand
AGGATATGTCTCCAATCCCCAAATCGTCGGACTGAAAGGAAAATGGGGAACAGCGTACACCGTCCTGCGCCCCAGCGGAAAAATAATCATCGACGGGCAGATGTACGATGCATATACGACCGGCGAATACATCGAAAAGGGCCAGGCTGTGGAAGTGATAAGCGATGAAGGCCCCTCGCTCAAGGTAAGGTCGCGGGCATAGTTTTCATGCCTTTTTTGGCTTTTGAGGGGAAGGACCAAAGGAAAAGTTCTTACTTTTGCTGTATTAGTATTTTCAGAGGGACAGCCTTTGCGCAGTACATCTGGGTATTCCTGCCTCTCCGTTATCGTTCACCTCTAAATCGTTGATTCTTTATGCAAATCACAAAGAACAAGGTAGCATCTATTCACTACACCCTTCGCGACAACGAGGGCACCGTTATCGACTCCAGCGCCGGTCGCGAACCGCTGCAATATCTGCACGGAGCAGGCAACCTTATTCCCGGTATGGAGGAAGGCCTTGAAGGAAAATCGAAAGGCGACAAGTTTGATCTGAAAGTAGCCCCGGAAAAGGGCTACGGAGAAAAAGATGATAACTTGATTCAAAAAGTGCCTCGCGCCGCTTTTGGCAACCAGGAAGTCAAGAGTGGTATGCGCTTTTCAACCAACCAGGGTGGCGTAGTCACGGTCACAGAAGTAGGTCTTGAGTCGGTCACCGTCGATGGCAATCACCCGCTTGCAGGTGTCGAGTTGAATTTCAGTGTCGAAGTGATGGACGTGCGTGAGGCAACGAGCGACGAAATCACACACGGACACGTACATGGCCCAGAAGGTCATCAACATTGATCCCGGAAAAAAGGCTGGTGATCACCCCAGCCTTTTCTTTTACTCAGCCACGATCATTCTCCCTTCCGAAACGTATTTACTGTTACCCACCAGCACAGTCACCCTGTAGAAATAGATTCCCGGTGGAAGAGTATTCCCCCTTTCATCTGATACCGTCCATCGAACGCGGTTCGTGCCAATGTGGAGGTCATCGGTTGGCAGGGCTGTTGACAATACCGTTTCTCCTGTAATATTCACAAACCGTACGCCAACATACCAAGGTTTCGCGTCGCCAGTTAAGGAGATATCCAATGCGGCCAGTCCCTTCGAAGGGTTGGGATAAATGCTCGAGATAGAAAGCGATGTTTCATGCTCCACATAGAAAGACACCTCGTAAGGTTCTACGCCGCTGCTATTGCCACTTCTGTCTTTTGCCTCCACGTTGATCACATAACGGCCTTCCGGTAAGCCAGTTGGACGAAATACCACCTCAAATACATTGTCGACTGATTCTGACGACCATTGGACATCAGGTCGAGAGAAGTTGATGCGCTCAAAAGGACATATCGCTTCGTCACAGGGCCATGCCAAAAGGATATTCACACGAGTCGTGTCAATTGGCAACCAGGGATTGTCGTCCCATAGCCGAATCCTAATTTCAGGTGATGGCGGTACATGGTCACCATTCATATGGTATCTGCCATCGATTGTCACATCCAGAACCGGCGGCTCGCGGTCTGGCACAACCTCGATCTTGTTGTTTAGCACGATGATATTATTGTTGTAATCGAGTTCGTGGTACAGGTGCGGGTTTGCTTGTATGCCGACATTGTTAAACCCTGCATGGCCAATCGTCGGAAACCTTACGATAAAAGCGGTCGTATCCCGCGCGCCGGGACCTTTTATGTTCATCGTGCCCTGGGTCACAGCAAACGTCGAAGGATTGTTGACAGAGAAAACTACCGCGACAGAATCCTCAAACGGGCGCTCAGTAATATTGACGAATTGAAATGCGCCCACCCACTCCTGCCCTTCCGCCACAATTTCAAGTTTGTTATCTCCATCAAAAAGCGCAACACCTTCAGGCACCGGCTCATACGTTACAATCCACAAATCCAGCTTCGGTGCACTCACAAGCGTTTCATCGGATGATTCAAACAGCACTTTTATAAAGGGAAACTCGGTCGCATCAATCATTGAAAGATCTGCATCGCTGGTGACGTTGGGCATGACTGTCTCTTCTTCACCGGAGTCGGTAATACCGACGAGATGGAAGCTCCATTCGTCAGATGGATCCGTCTCTGAAACCCGCAGAAAAAAATTTCCCCAGGCAGTTGCCGGTCCAATGATCGGCGTCTCCATAACGCCGGAACTCATTCGGCCAGTTACCGTTCCCTGAAAAGACAAAGGCTGATCTGTCGTCGGCGCTGCATCCGTCGTCATGAGTTTCGCAGTACCGGTCGGGGCTCCTTTCCGCGCGAGGATCACTACGGGTTCTCCATCAATAAGGGCCGATATCTGAGCAGGAGAAATTCCCAACTCATTTAACTTGTTGACCGCTTCCATGGGCCATTGAGAGTAGCCCGCATCACCGAGATTAAAAATCACCACCGAGTCACCTGCGGGGATATTATCGATGTACTGAATAAGATCACCCCCATTACCCATAACAAGTTCGTCTGGTCGAAAGCTATTGATCACATAGGGTTCACGACCGCATATCAAGCGGCGCCCGCCGAACAGCAGATTAATATCCTGCCACGTCATGTAAATACCTGGATAGGGATGCGCCGTCTTTTTGTCGAAAGCAACGAAATTGATGGTATTGTTTCGACAACCGAAGTCCGTGTATATGTTGTACTCCGTGCCGTTGATCTGAAAATCGACCGAGTCGGGCGGATAGCCAAGGTCAGGACCAAACGTCCGCACAAAAAGGGTTGCCCTTGTCTCCTCATAGTCGAACGATCGCATTTGCGGATCAGCCACCAAACCTTCAAGTCGGTTGTTGGCGAACTGGGGAAAGTGCAACTGAGCCCAACCTTCCTTCCCGCCAGGTATATAGGTAAACGTGCTCATGGTCCAGACTATGGAATCATTTCCCTCGGGATCGAGCCGCTTCGTTCGCCAATACCAGGCCAATGTATCAGCGCCAGCCAGGCGCACATTCTGTTGTACAAGAACACCTGATGCAATGAAAAAACTCTGCATTGCTGGGCTATTGAAGGTATTGGTCGTGTCCAACTCAAGCACATAATCGCTGTGACCGGCCAACAGATCGGTGTGTTGAAATGTGAGACGCAGGTCGGGAGTCGTCACGATTGCATAGTTAGGCGGATAAAGATTGCGCGTTCCGCTCAATGGCAAAAAATATCCAAAAGAGACAGCGTTATTGTTCTCGTTCAATTCGTCCACGGCGTTGTCCGCATCCACTCTCACCGTGAACGTGTTGTTGCCATACGCGCCTGAAACGCGAGGTATAACCAGCGTAAGTGTGTCGGCGTAACGCACGTTGGCGACAGTCGATTCATAAGTGTAAATGGATTGGTCGGGCAATGTACGCTCAACCACAACCTTAAAGGTTCCCGGTATGCTCAGTCCGAAATTTCTGACAATGACATTGAGTTTGAAAGAATCAGTTTGGGCAGTAATGCCCCCCCCATCGAAGGACGTCAAGGATGCAAGCCCTTCCTCCACCGCGTAATCAGGTTTCTCGGCACCAAACAAACGAATCGCCGGATCGGCCATTAACACCATCTGTTGAACTTGCGTTATGGAGCCAGGCGAATTTCCGTAGGTATTGAGATAACGCTGGGCTATTTCTTTTTGTATTACGCCGATGCCTCGGTTGATGAAGGTTGAATCCCCCAGCCCTATTTCGTAGAACAGATTTGCGTATTGCCTTAGTCTGGATTCAAAGCCGAGAGCACTATGGGCGATCACACCAATTGCTCCCCGGTCGGGCGCGTTGGTCCAGTTCTCACCAAAAGTGGTTGTGTTCAAGAAGATTGATCCCGACGAACACCCATTCATGAAGAGTAATGGGTAATTACCTTGGTTGTGATAACCCATTGCGGGGTCCGTCACATTGCCGATGTCGAAGTCCGTAGTGGTCGGCGCGGAGTGTCCAAAAAAGGTAATAAGATTCACACCGGCGTTTACTTCATCGGCGACATGGACCACCGCCACGTCGGTCGTCTGTTTGGCAATGGCCGTAACCTTTCCCCCCAGATAGTGTGACTCCGCGATTTCTGCGAAGCCTTGGAGATATCCCTTAAATCGCTGCGGCTCGCCCTCAAAGATTCCACCGCTAAGGTGCAGTACGTTTTTCTTGCGCAAATCGTTGAAAGCCATTGCCTCGAACTCCTTTACTTTGTTCAGGTATGCCGCAACGTCTTGAGGAGTTGACGCGCTCAATCGCCCCGTTGCGACCGAGGGCGCATGCGGGTTGGACAACAGGCCGGCAGAGTAAAGTTGGTCAGATCCGGGATATCCCGCGACCGGCACCAAATCACGATACTGGGTAAAAAGTCCTGGATTCCTGTAGTACCCGTAATTGACGTCAAGCCCTTTTCCCACTATGAACAAATACGCAGGGAGTTTGCCCGTTGCGAGGAATTTCACGAAGCGGTAGATGGCGCGTGGAGATTTCTCGCCGTAATTGAATTGATCAAATAACTGATCAACATTGATAATCAATGTATCATAACCACCACCCATCGGAAGCGCGCGATATTCACCGTAAGCCTTGACGGGGTCCGTATAACCCATCGCGGGTTTTCGCAAGGCTGAATGCGTGATGATAACGAAGTTCTGTGCTGTCGGATCAATTTGTCGGAAAGAAGCACGTTCAACCGGCGGCGTGCGGTATTGTGCGCTGGCATAGATTTGGCGGACGCTACTCGGAATCACGGCGGTTAATGGTTCGGTTTGCGACACGCTGATTCGTGCAGGCGAGTTAACATCGGTGACGTCAAATAACCGGGTGGCCGACGGCGCATTGTTTATCTCAACTCGCAACGGATTGGTTTGCTCCGATGGAATAAAGAATTTTTCCGCAGCGGCTTCCATGTCCCACATTCGAGGATATCGTAAACGCACGTAGGCAACACTGGCCCTGTCCGGCGATCCGACAACTTTCACCATCACATCCAACTTTACGGCAGGAATATCACTCCAGGTCAATGTCTGGCGGAATAGATGTTTATCAAAGCCGGCAAAGTTGGCAGTACCAAGCAATCTTCCGTTAGCATAGAGTTCCACCTGGTGGTTCATTGGCCCGCGGCCCACCAGCAACACTTCCAGTTCCGGCCCGACTCCCGTAAAACGTTGAGTAATGCCTTCGATCGTGTAGGTGGCAGACTGGTTTTGGATTATTTGTTTACCCATCCAGCCTTCACCAAGATCAAATGCGCTCAGTAAGATATCGCCATAATTTTGTCCGGCCGAATAACTTTCGGCCAGGACGGTCAATTCCTCTTGCCAATAAAACGGCGTCGCTGCACCAGGTTCATCTGGGGCAATCCGATCCATCCTCTTTCCATTCCCTGGCCCGACCGTCAGGAAATAATATGTCGTATCGGTAAAAAGATTGTAATAAGTATGTGGCTGGGCAGATGGTGATACGTATAATTCGGTATCAGACTCACCGTCGTTCCCCCGGCCAAAAAACTCGACAAAGTCGCCAGGATCGAAGCTCTTGTCATTTCCGTCCTGAATGAAGAGCGCCTGTTCGACACCTCGGTGGAAAAGTTGTATCTTATCGGGATCAGCGCCATCCGGGAAGCCGGCAGCGACCAACGTCGAATAATCCAGACGATAAATGCCATCGGCGGCGACTGGAATCTTCCAATAGGGTTGATTGAAATAAATCCACTCGTTGCCAATCTGCGCATAGACGGAAAGGCACGAAAATACCGCAAAAGCGGCCAACCAGGTGATTTTTCTTAGACTCAACAGCGGCACCCTTCAGTTTGTCTCAAATATACAAAGCGGGTACGGCTTAATACGCGGTGCCGTGCCAAAGTAAATCCCATTATTTTGCAAATCGAATTACCCGGAACACCGAATGGAAATTCTTCGCACACTACAGCAGCCGTTCCGTTTGATCTATATGATTCTCCGCTACGGAAGGTTGAAGGCAAGGGGTGTGGACTTTGCTGAGGAGCGGGAACGCGTGCTAAGTGAACTCCAATCGTTTGTGCCAAGCGTGCCCAGGCGCCCGCGAATCCCCTTTTGGTTTTCGATCCGAGAACACCTGACCAAGAACAGCATCCTGCGAAATTTGATCATTCAGTTGGATCTCTTGAAGGAAGCCATAAGGTTACGCGGCGGACATCTACATGTTCCGTTCTTAAACATTTCTTATATCCGCATCCCAAAGGCCGCCAGTACATCACTTTCAATGATGGTACTTCAGGAAATCTATCCAGGTCTGCGGCAGGTGCCATTGAATTCGACCGACATAAATTACCTCACCGACGCCAACTTGCGACGACATATCTCGCCCGCCGATCCACTGGATGTGTTCTTCACCGTTGTAAGAAACCCATATGCAAGAATCGTATCCGTGTACCGCGATTTTTTCGAAAATGCGGATAAGCCGTTCGTCTTCGAAGATTATCTCTTCGGCATCTTTTCGCGCGACCTTTCATTTCACCAATTCGTCGAACGTCTTTCCGATGTCCCGGATTTTCTGAGAGAACCGCACCTTCGGCAGCAACATCATTTTATCGATTTCTACATCAAGAGAATTCCAAACATCATCGTACTTAAGTTGGAGGATAAGGATCAATTAACGGCGTTTTGCACGCTCTATGACCTTGAGATGCCTCATTTGAACGCGTCAGAGCCCTACGACTTCCGATCCTACTACGACAATGCAACGTTCCAACGCGTCACAAAAATGTACCGCGCTGACCTGAAGCGTTTCAACTATGCCAACGAAGTGAGAAGCCTGCGGACGTGGCTGAAGAAGCCGTGAACGTTGTATTGCAACCGTACATTTTGACGTCAAAAATTGTCCGGTTGTGAACATCGACGAGAATCCAGCAGTTGGAATCCTCCCCGCGTCTGAAAAGAAAAAATGCCCTTTTTCAGCAGATTTCAGGTCATTTTTAGGGGTTTGAACATTTTGTTCTCTGGTACTTGGCCATACATAGTACTATTTCGTTAATAACGGCAAGGTTTGAGCTAACCACGTTGTATGAATCTTGAGAACACGCAGATACAAATGAGAAAGGGGATACTGGAGTATTGTGTCTTGCACATTATTTCCCGCGGGGAGGTATATGCGTCTGACATGCTCGACGAACTGACAGCTGCCCGCATGATCGTTGTAGAAGGCACGCTTAATCCGCTGCTCACACGGCTAAAGAATGCGGGACTGTTGGAGTATAAATGGATTGAATCCAAATCAGGTCCACCGAGAAAGTATTACAGGCTTACTAACAGGGGCAGTAAGTTTCTGGCAAAACTCAGCGAAACCTGGGATGAACTGGTACATTCGACGCAAATGATCACTTCCAAATCGAAAGCATAATCAGGACAGGTAGCTTATGAAAAAGAACATTAGCATCAATATCAGTGGTATCATCTTTCATATCGAAGAGGACGGGTATGACGCGCTGAAGAAATACCTGGATTCGATACAAAAGTACTTTTCCACCTTCGACGACAGCAGTGAGATCCTGGCCGACATTGAAAGCCGAATTGCTGAAATCTTCTTGTCGAAGCTCAACGAAGAGAAGCAAGTCATTACCCAGGAAGATGTCAATAGACTGATCGCCACGATGGGTAGTGTGAGCGATTTCCAGGCTGCCGAAGAGCGTCA
>CAZIAG010000178.1:0-7633 GCA_964537375.1 uncultured Roseivirgaceae bacterium | reverse complement strand
TTATGGTTGAAGTCAAATGGAATAAATTTTTAGGGTGGGGAAATTACGGATCAAAAACATTTTTTATCATACCCGTGAAACATTTGGCCGAAAATTTGAGTTATTTGTAGTATATGAGTACAACCGGAAAAATAGCTATTGGAGTCGGCCTTGCGTCCGGAGCCTTATTGGCAGCGTGGTTGTTGACGGGATCTCGTAAGGAGAAAACCAGAACGCTGATTAACAAAGGAACTGAACGTCTCAGGCAAACTATTAAGAACGCCCAGGTTCGCGTTCTTGAAGACTCGGAAGTGCATTACGTTTGAGTAGCACGGTAAGATGACAGAGCCCCTTTTACGTCTTCCAGGCTGATCTCACAGTCCCACCTCGCTTTCCCTGGCCTTTCCAGGAGAACGCATAAAATCCTATTCCCCGAATTCTTCTTATCCTGAACCGTTAGCCCTGCGATCGGGTCGTCATCCTTTTCTTCCAGGGTGAGTTTGCCGAACGTCTCCAGGATGAAGGCAGAAATTTGGTCAGCGTGGTTCTTCGGAAGCAAGCCCCTTTCCGTCGACAAATATGATTCACAAATCAGGCCCGCAGCGATGGCCTCGCCGTGCGTTACCTTCCTACCCTGTCGCAATAAATGCGTTTCGATCGCATGCCCGATGGTATGTCCGGCATTGAGCAGTTTCCTCAATCCTTGCTCCTGCGGGTCGTCAGCAACGATCTTACCCTTAACATCGACCGAATGGCGAATCAGGCGTTGCCAGTTCAACGAAGGGAAACTCATTGATCGGACTTCGTCCCACATGCCATCGTCGGCGATAAGCGTATGTTTGATCACTTCTGCGAATCCAGATCGGAGTTCTTCTTCCGGCAACGTCTTCAGAAAGCCATCATGAATAATCGTTGACGCAGGGAGTCGAAAGAGTCCAATGTGATTTTTCAGATGGTTGAAGTCGACACCAAGTTTTCCGCCAATGCTGGCGTCTACCTGAGCAAGCAGTGTCGTTGGGACAAGAATGAAGTCGATCCCACGCTTATACGTTGCGGCGCAGAAACCACCCATATCACACAATACACCGCCCCCCAGGACAATTACGACGGAATGCCGGTCGAGTGCCTGGTCGGTAAAGGCCTGCCAGAGCGTTTGGCAGGTGTCGAGGTTTTTGTGTTCCTCACCGCTCGGGACGGTCACCAACGCGTGTTCAGGCAGGGCCGAGCGAACGAGTGGGTAACAATGCAAGACCGTATGATCGTCCACGACCACGCAGCACTTGGTGTATGGTGTGCCCTCCAGAATTTGCCTCAGTTCGGCCCCCGGATCGTCGCAGAAATGGATGTTCAGGTCGTTCATTCGATCAACCCAAAAATATCAAAAATGCCAGCTAATCACAGGGGACAAGGTTTCTGGAATCGTTTTCGATATCAAGGGAGCAATATTTTATATTTGCGCACCCTTTTATCTATGGATACGGATCCCAACCATTTGTTTAAAGATACCGCCGTTGCGTTTTCATACAAGTCGGACGGGGCATTGAAGAAAGCCAACTTCATTTTTTCCCTCGTGAACCACCCTGCAATTTCGTCGATGGCGACGAGCTTTGTGAAATTTGCCCTAAAGCTTCGATTGCCTGTGGAGGGTATTATCCGAAGAACAGCCTTCGATCATTTTTGTGGTGGTATCAGTATTGAAGACAGCGAAAAGGTGGTCGAGAGGATCGGTGCCTACGGTGTGGGGACGATCCTCGATTACTCCGTTGAGGGTGAAGATTCTGAGGAAGCGTTTGACGATACGATGGAGCAGGTTATACGCACTATCGACAAGGCCAGCGCTTCCCCTCATATACCGTTCTCCGTCTTCAAGCCGACAGGGGTCGGGTCGTTCCTTTTGATGGAAAAAGTACAGCGTGGAGACCAGCTCACGGAGGACGAGGCGCGCGCCTTTGGGCGGATCAGGGAACGGTTTCGCCGAATATGCGGGCACGGTTACGCATGCGGTGTACCCGTGCTTATCGATGCGGAGGATTGGTGCATTCAGGAGACCATAGATTCCCTTGCCGGTGAGATGATGGCGACCTACAACAAGGAGCGCGTCGTTGTGTTCAATACGTACCAGATGTATCGTACGGAGTCATTGACCAACCTTCGCCAGGCATTCGAGGTCGCCCGGGATAACAACTATTTTTTTGGCGCAAAGCTCGTTCGCGGTGCCTATATGGAAAAAGAGCGGGAACGCGCGGCGCGCCTGGGGTATCCAAGCCCGATACATCCAAACAAGGAGGCGACCGACAAAGCATTTAACGATGCCCTGGCGTTCTGTGTACAGCATATCGACCGGGTTGCCGTAATGTGCGGATCACACAATGAATATAGCAACGCTTATCTCACCGAGTTGATGAAAAAGAACGGTCTGGGCAACGACGACAAGCGCGTTTGGTTTGCCCAGCTCTACGGGATGAGCGATAACATTTCCTTCAATCTTGCCCGAAAAGGCTACAACGTGGCCAAGTATGTCCCCTATGGACCTGTTCGTTCCGTTATGCCCTACCTTTTCCGAAGGGCGGAGGAGAACACCTCGGTGGCTGGTCAGAGCAGCCGGGAGTTACGCCTGATCCGTGAGGAAATTCGTCGTCGTCGGAACCAGCGTGCATAGGCTTTTTGCCTCCGTTGGATTCCATTATTTTTGCGCAAATTTGTTTTATGGCCCTAAGCGAACAGGAGATCATCCGCAGACAAAGCATGGAAGAACTGGCGAAACTGGGTATCAACCCCTATCCCGCCGAATTGTTTGACACAAATGCCTCTGCAAAAGATATACACGAAAACTACGAGCGTCGCAAGATTGACTACAAGAATGTTAGCATCGCGGGGCGCATAATGAGTCGTCGTATTATGGGGTCCGCCGCATTTGCTGAGCTGCAGGACGATACCGGCCGGATTCAGATCTATTTGAGGCGAGATGATCTCTGTCCGACAGAGGACAAGACCCTGTACAATGTCGTGTTTAAGAAGCATATAGACATTGGCGATATCGTCGGGATAAAAGGGTTCGTATTCACAACGCAAACCGGAGAGATATCGGTCCACGCGCAGAGTCTTGTGCTTCTGGCCAAGTCACTGCGGCCGCTGCCCGTGGTAAAAGAGTCTGTTGATGAGCAGGGCAACAAGGTGCGGCACGATGCGTTTAGTGATCCGGAACAGCGTTACCGCCAACGCTATGTCGACCTCGTTGTGAATCCGGAAGTCCGGGAAGTGTTCGTCAAACGTACAAGGCTGGTGAATTCCATGCGCGAATTTCTCAATGCGCGCGACTACCTCGAGGTGGAGACACCAATTCTGCAGCCTCTTTATGGCGGTGCCGCTGCCCGTCCTTTCAAGACTTACCACAACACACTGGATATGACGCTGTACTTGCGCATAGCCAATGAGCTTTATCTCAAGCGGCTCATCGTTGGGGGATTCAAGGGTGTGTATGAATTCTCAAAAGACTTCCGGAACGAGGGGATGTCGAGGTTCCACAATCCGGAATTTACTCAAATCGAGCTTTACGTTGCCTACAAAGATTACTACTGGATGATGGACCTTGTGGAGGAGATGATCGAAAAGGTTGCGATTGATCTTCATGGTACCACAAAGGTGCAGGTCGGCGAGCATACGATAGATTTTCAACGGCCATGGAAAAGGTACACCATGTTTGAAGCGATACAGGAATTCACCGGTATCGACATTTCGTCGATGGACGAAGACCAGTTGCGTCAAACATGTGCCAGGATCAATGTGCCGATGGACGACACTATGGGAAAGGGCAAGCTTATTGATCAGATCTTTGGAGAAAAGGTGGAGCCCCATCTTATACAGCCGACCTTTATCATGGATTATCCCATCGAGATGTCGCCGTTGGCAAAGAAGCATCGCAGCAAGCCGGGCTTGGTCGAACGCTTTGAGGCCATATGCAATGGTAAGGAGATAGCGAACGCATTCTCTGAATTGAATGACCCCATCGATCAACGGGCACGATTCGAAGAACAGCTTGAATTAGGCCGTCGCGGCGATGAGGAGGCCATGACCCTGGACGAGGATTTTCTCCGCGCCCTTGAGTACGGAATGCCGCCCACGGCGGGACTCGGGATCGGAATCGACCGACTGGCGATGATCATGACCAACTCACCATCGATTCAGGATGTATTGTTCTTCCCGCAGATGCGCCCCGAACAGACGGAAGAGTCAGTCCCTCAATCCAGTGCAGCAACTACCGGCATCGAGGGCGTTCGCGACGACCTGGTACCTGTTTTGCGAAAACTCGGGATTACGTCGAAGGAGCAGATGAAGGAGTTGAAGCCGACGAAGCTCTTCAACGACGTGTGCGGTATGCGCAAGAAAATGAAACTCGATATTCCGAATCCCACCCTGGAAGAGGTCGAAGGATGGTTGAAATAGTTAGTTGACTGTCCACGGTCGACTGTCAACCGTGGACATAACAGCTAGACCGCAACGACTTTGGATTTCCCCTTTTTCCTCAGGACCAGTGCGCTAACAAAGGCGACAACGAGACCGATCGGCAATACTTCGAAGTAGGTAAACAACACAATAAGGATCGGGTTCTTATACATCTCCCTGAAATTCGCCATCTGTTCACGTTTATCAGCCAGCTCCGCTTCGGTCGCTCCGTCACGCATGGCTGCCCGGATCTGATGTAGTTCAAATTTGTCAAGAAAATCGGGCATGAAGAGATGATAGTAAAACAGCCAGACGACTACATAAATGGTCGAACCGAGGAAGGCGATCCAGACGCCGGTTTTGAAGGCCTCGCCCAAGGATATGACGCCATTCAAATGGCGGTTGCGATAGTTTCTGATGCCGAAAAATACCAACGAAAAGATGATCAGCAACACGGCGTAGCCCAGGGCATCGTTGGTCTCCATACCCGGGTTGTTGCAGACCACGTTTACCATGTAGAGCATACCCGAGGCCAGTATCGTCCCGAGGATAAGTCCGAAAATGAGCACGTTTCTTTTCATATCTGATTCATTTTTCTGGCGAACCTAGGGATGATCGCTCGACCTGGGCTCATACTTTGGTACCAAATGCAAGGTCGCAGTACCGATTTGTACTTTAGTACTAAAGGTTATGGAGTGATCTTCAGGCGTTTTGCTTTTTCGATGGCCTGCGCTCGACTCTTGACATCCATTTTGACGAACAGGTTCGATACATGGGTTTTTACGGTACTCAGGGATAGACAAAGATTTTCGGCTATAGCCGCGTTGCTATGTCCTTTGCTCAACTGCTGAAGGACCTCGTATTCCCGATCCGTCAGGTTCAATTTTTGGAGCTCCTGTTCATTGACAATAAATTCTATGGGTGCCGGAACATAGACCTCCCTTTCAACGACTACCGTCTTTACCCTGGATTTTGTCAATTGGAGCGCGACCCACACGCCGAGGCCGGTAAAGAGCAAGGCCAGCAAGCCGACATATACTTCGAACGAGTTGTCACTGATGATATATTTCCATTGCAGCCATTTTAACAAGAAGACCAGCAGGGCCATGATGCCACCGTAAAGGATCAATGGCTGAAGTTTCGCCCACAATCGCTTGAAAAGATTCATTTCAGTCGCAGGTAGGGAGTTCGCTGATTTTTCCACGGGGTAAATTTATGAAAACGATCATTTGGCTCAGCAGGCCTTGCGTTGGCTTCTCTCACTGAAGGCCCTTTTTCAGTCATTTCGCTCTGCGGCATGGCTCGCTTCAATAAACGAAAAAAGCCTGCCCCGATTTATCATCGGAGAAGGCTTGATGGTTCTGTCGGGATGACTGGATTCGAACCAGCGACCTCTACGTCCCGAACGTAGCGCACTACCGGGCTGTGCTACATCCCGCACCATTATCTGGTTTGGCGGAAGGACTGCAAATTTAACCGATTCTCCCTAAGCTTCAAGCACCTAAGGGCGGGTCGTTGGAAAAAATGGGTGTAAAATGGCCGGCACGCTGACGTGCGGACTTTACACGGCGGTCGGCCTGGCATGCGAACAGGGAATTGAAAATTCAAAGGATTTCCGCCTCCTGAACTACCTCAGAGGCAGAAAAGCGCTTCGCAGCAGATCCAACAACGCAATGGTCGCGGGAATGCTTGAGGCGATCCGAATACGGACACGGATGCAGGTGGTTATCTCCTCGCCGGATCGCAACCTTACAGTCTACGAGTGACTTTCCCGGTCGGGTAAAAAAATTCAGCACCGGACAATCAGCCCGTTATCAACCACGGGGAGAACATCGTAGACATCTTGCTTCATACAGAAAGCGACATCGTCTATGATATTGAGTCTGGCAAGGCGACGCACATGGCTGGAATCCCTCAGGAAATCGAAGAGATCCATACGGGCAACGCGATAAAGGTCGCGCGCCATTTTAGGAGCGTCACACGCCGGCGTCGTGGCGTCCGAGAGGTATTCGACAAGCGCGCCGGCGAAGAGGGTATCTTCAAGATTAACTTTTCCTTTCCACCCTGCACAAACTATGAGGATGTCGTGTGTGGATTCTTTCAAGTGACGGACGACGGCGTGAACATTGAGGAAAGAACCAATGATTAATAGTCGGGCACCCATCGATTTTGCGATTGCCTGGGTTCCATTTGTCGTGGTAAAAGCAATTTTCTTTCCGGATAAATCACTGGCCTGGTACTCGAACGGTGAGTTTCCAAAATCGAAGCCGTCAACCTTCTTGCCGTCGCGTTCCCCCGCGATGAGGTATCCGCGGGATTTCATCGATCGGCAATCCTCGAGTGATGCAAATGGAGCAATGTGACTGACGCCATGAGCAATTGCGGTCACCATACACGACGTTGCCCGGAGGATGTCCACCACCACGACGACGTGGTCTTTCACCTCGTATAAATGGATTAGCTCGGGGGAGAGACAAACGTCAATTCTCCGCATCACGATTCAGATAAAAGGCGTTTTGGCAACCTCGGCCTTGAGGTTTCTTCCCCGGACATCAATATAGATCGCTGAGCCGGGCGCAGAATGCGAAGTGGCGACATATCCCAGACCGATCCCGATGCCCAGCACCGGCGAGATAGTTCCCGAAGTTACCCGGCCGATGACCTGACCCGAAGCATCCTTGATGGCGTAATCGTGACGTGGAATACCGCGATCGATGAGTTTGAAGCCCACGAGCTTCTTGGACACGCCTGCCTCTTTTTGTTGTTTCAGCGCGGCGGAGTTCGTGAAATCTTTGGTAAACTTTGTGATCCATCCCAGGCCTGCCTCCAGCGGAGAGGTTTCGTCGTCGATGTCGTTTCCGTAAAGGCAAAAGCCCATCTCGAGGCGCAAGGTGTCACGCGCGCCAAGACCAATCGGCTTAATCCCCTCGTCCTTGCCTGCTTCGAATAGGCGCTTCCAAACCTGCTCAGCGTCTTTGCGATGAACGTATATCTCGAAACCTCCGGCACCCGTGTACCCCGTATTGGAAAGGATTACATCTTGCACACTGGCGAACTCTCCTGTAGCGAAGTGATAATATTTGATACTGGAAAGGTCGATGGATGTTAGCTTTTGGAGGACTCCCACAGCTTTGGGTCCCTGCACGGCAAAGAGGCAAACATCATCAGAGATGTTCTTCATTTCAGCGCCTTTCGTGTTGAACTGGCTTAT
>CAZIAG010000177.1:3710-7667 GCA_964537375.1 uncultured Roseivirgaceae bacterium | reverse complement strand
GAGTGCGCTGCAAAAAACGTGAACAGCAGCAAAGCCAGGGGGTATAGATTACGCATGCCAACCTATCGTTAAACGACCAAAAATAGGAAAAATACTGCCGGTTTTACGACAAAAAGCCCATTTATAGAATATTATGCCCATCTGCCGCCGTTATTGTCATTTAATGCCGCTCGGGCGACCGTCGTAACCCAACACACATGGACCGGAAATATCGGGCCATCCAAGACCACCATGAAATACCCTCCTCCCGTCATTTTTCGCCCAACTCAGGCAACCCAAACGCCCATCTGACTTCGGTAATTGGACAGTTACGCCGGTTTTGATGTCAGGGAAAAACTATCCGGTACTTCTGTGAAGGGTAAACCGAAAATATCCAAAAAAGGAAACAAAATACCTGCGAAAGGCTATGCACATGCCCTCTCTATCTGCGATTCGTACCGCCCCACATTAAGTCCATTTATCAGCGACTCGTCTCGAAACACAACATCAAAATGAAGGCAACCGTCGCTGCACAGTGGCGGTTGTTGGAGCTGGCGTACACACTATAGAAAACCAATTCCGACTACCATCCCAATTACCTGCTGAGCAAAACTAAAGTTCGCGCGGACGTTTAAAACTGAAGCGACCAACCCTAACTGGCCCGTCGCTTTCACAGGCTGGCACAAAGCCGCCTTCATTTCCAAAATAGAAAAATCCCGTAATCGTCATCGTGATGTCGGAATGCGGGTGCTATTGCCTTGAACACAGAATTCCTGGAATTCAGCTTAAGATCCAATAACACCCTTCACCACCCCAACAACCCTATCCAGGTCATCCCGGCCCATATTCGACCCGGAAGGCAGGCATAACCCGGTCTCAAAAAGCTTTTCGGAAACCCCATTGAGGTACGCAGGATATGACCTGAAGAACGGCTGAAGATGCATGGGCTTCCACAGTGGCCGGCTCTCGATGTTCTCCTTTTCCAGGGCAAGACGCAACATCTCACGGGTCACGTCCGACTTCGCCGTTACGGTTGTGAGCCAACGATTGGAGAAAGCATGTTCAGGTTCAGCATAAAACTCAAGAGCCGGGTGCGAACCGAATCGCTCCAGGTAAAATTGGTAAACCGCCCTGCGCTGTCGCACGCGCTCGTCAAGGACACGGAGCTGTCCCCGCCCGATCGCTGCACAGATGTTACTCATCCTGTAGTTGAAGCCCAGTTCAGAATGTTCGTAATGCGGAGCTGGATCGCGCGCCTGTGTGGCGAGAAATCGTGCCTTTCGTATCCATTCCTCGCTCCGACTGACGAGGGCCCCTCCTCCACTGGTTGTAATGATCTTGTTGCCGTTGAACGAGTACACACCCAGGTCGCCGAACGTGCCCAGCTTTTTGCCTTTGTAGGTCGAACCCAACGCCTCGGCCGCATCTTCGACCACCGGAACTTTGAACTCGCGTGAGATGGCCATGATCTCATCCATGCGCGCCGGCATACCATAGAGGTGAACTATTATGATCGCCTTTGGCGCTCTTCCGGTTTGCAGGATCCGGTCTTTGATCGCATCGCGAAGCAGGGGCGGATCCATATTCCAGGTCTCCGCCTCCGAGTCGACGAAGACGGGGGTAGCCCCCTGGTAAATGATGGGGTTGCACGAGCCGGAGAATGTGAACGACGAACAGATCACTTCATCCCCAGCCTTGACGCCAAGAAGGATCAACGCCAGGTGAATCGCCGCCGTCCCTGAACTCAACACGGCGCAGTGATCAATGCCGTTGTATTCGGCCAACTCCTTCTCGAACGCGGCGATATGCGGGCCCACCGGCGAAATCCAGTTCGTGTCAAACGCCTCCTGGATAAAGTTCAGCTCCTCACCACCCATGTGCGGCGAAGAGAGCCAGATCTTTTTCTTTTCCATGTCGCGCAAATATAGGATGGTAAGACGACTTGGCTGGAAATTCAAGATCGGGGCGAACGTTCTTCTAAACGGGACTCGCCAACTCGTACTGTTGCCGGGTAACCGTTGGTGGCACTGGATTCTCGTAAGAACGTGCCACCAACCCTCGCCAGCCATGCCGCCGACGTAGCTGAAATACGAAGTGAAAAGCGAAGTCGGGCAGGCGGAAAACCAACCCCGTATCCATCAACCCTCTGCCCGTACGCCCAACACCTTCGCCGCGCCGGCATGCTTTACCCATTTGAATCCACCATATTCGTTGGGTACCCCGTATCCAATGCCGATGGCGAGAATCAACGTCAGCGGTCCCTCGTAGTCCAGTTTAGCCTCGTTTACCGCGAGTTCGATCGTCGTTTCTTCGGTATACTTCGATACATGACACCATTCCGTCTCAACGAAGGCCGGCGCAAAATCGAACGCGTTCGGCAGGTATTGCTTTTCCTCTTCACTATACATCACGTCCGGAACAGCACCCAGTGAAACAACAAAGCGATACATCGAATGACGAGGATGAGGATGAAAGTTTATGCCGTGTTTGAGCGCGGGGATGGTTACCTCCGCCTTCATGTCGGCAGAATCGATTGACCACGCAATGGGCACGCGCACCACTGACTCAAACGGCACGTTCCGGTTGAGCGAAAAGCATTCAAGCGCGTCCGAATACTTCGATATCCGCATGCCTCGCTTCCCGCGGACGCCGGCGGTCGCCTTTTGAATCTTACAAACCAGGGCGTTCAAAGGACCGGCGATGTTGTGGTCGGCGAACGGTTTTACGAAAGTCAGCGCTTGCATTATGAATCCCGACGCGCGCGCGCGACCGCCGAATTCCCGGCTGTTCTCGCGCATGCGCGCAAGCGATGGCGCTTTCTCATACGCGTGCCTCGATGGACCTCCTCTGGCGCGGAGGATCACACCAGGCACGCCAAACATGGTGTACGCGGTCGCGTTCCCAAGCCTGCCCGTGTACTCATAGGGTGTTCTCAACTTTGCCATAAAGTCAGTTGTTAAAGTTTGCGTTTGGTACG
Source organism: uncultured Roseivirgaceae bacterium (assembly GCA_964537375.1). GTDB lineage: Bacteria > Bacteroidota > Bacteroidia > Cytophagales > Cyclobacteriaceae > Chryseosolibacter. The sequence goes on along the minus strand of CAZIAG010000177.1, from coordinate 4,711 downwards.
ACCCGGGTATGCGTACCTGAATCTGAACGTACGCAAACGGTATTCATTGTGTAAGCGCAAAACTTTTTTGAAAGGAAAACTGAAAGGAGTCCCGACCTGGATAAAACCTCCTTCAAAAAGAGACGTCATTTATGGGAAATCTACGCGATATATACGGGATATCTAGGCGATATCCTCTCCCACCGGTCTGAAAATGACAACTTTTCGGTGACAGTTTTGCACGTAGTGTTTGACACCCCTGAGCAGTATAGTAGACAGTAGGGCTCATATCTATGACAACAAAAAAACGAGGGAAAACGTGGCGGTTCTACTCCGCCTCTTTGCGCTTGCCGTCCATAAGAACCCTGACCTTGAATTGGACTGTTTAACCGAAGCAATGAACGGTTTCGAGCCATCCGGAAGGTTCGCAGCGCTAGTCGCTCAAGCGCAGATTGCGCTCTTTGCGCTCAAGGCCTGTAACTTGGACTACGATGGGTGAAGGAAAATGCTCAATGAGGTTGGCGGCAGAGTCCTATTTTGGCAAACGCGCCCGCTGATAGTAGAAAGCCGGTATCAGCAAAAGCAGCAGGGTTGGGTTGAGGATAAGGCGGTGGAGGTAATTGATGAGTGGTCCGTTATAGCTTGGGTAATTCAATTTGATGATGAAGTACGGGATAAGAAACAAAAACACGCCGGCGAGCTGGACCCAAATCGCGAAGAGCAGGTATTTGCGCTGGACGAAAAGGGCGTAAATCAAGCCCAGGGCAAACAGGTCGTTCAACAAGAACCTAATCGTCCGGTTGATCATAAAACGTTGAATCGAAGAGTCCTCCGCCAACCCAAACAAGGATGCCGCGTCAATTTGTTGAAAGAGAAATACCGCCACAAGGCCCGTGACGCTCACGAGACCGACTACGAGTCGAAGAACTTTCTTTTTATCCACGTCTTGCCAGCGAAAACTTTTTCACCCACCATACCCAAAGCAGAAAAATGATAAGGTATAGTGAGCCGGTGAAGACATA
>CAZIAG010000177.1:0-3700 GCA_964537375.1 uncultured Roseivirgaceae bacterium | reverse complement strand
TGAACAAAATACATCGCACCGGGATAATGTTGGGATACGAAAAACAACAAGCCGATTCGCAACAGGTTGGCTAGGTGTATGATGATCAATCCTGCCGGGACAAACCATGCCATGCTCTTGTTGATAGGACCGAAGGCCAGAAGAAACGCCACGAAGATGATAGCCGTATTTAATCCATTGCATCCTTCGTACACCGACAGAATGGTTTGCCCGTCGTGAATGATCAACGTCGTTGCTTTCGTCGGATGATCTTTTGTCTCGACTGGCCAACCACAGGCGGTGAGGACCATGCCGGTTTGATCGGAGACCCATCGCGTAACCGGGTCCGGACGCGGTTCGAAATGAGTGACGTACGCACCATACAACAGGTTGCTCACAAGGTACAGTCCAAGAAACTTTCCAAGAAAGAGCAATGTCGGTCGAAACTCGCGAAGAGACAACCGGCTCATTTCACCAATGGTTTAGCCGGTACACCCACGACCGTCGTGCCGGGTGATACGTCTTGAAGAACAACGCTGCCCATCCCCACCTTCGCGCGGTTGCCAATAGCCACCCGGTTGCGGACGTTCGATCCAGAACCGATGAGTACCTCCTCCCCTACGCTCACTTCTCCGGCAAGGTTCACGCCGGGCATAATGGATGAACCATCTCCGACAACCACGTCGTGCCCGATAGTGCAGTTCAAATTCACCAGCACATGCGCTCCGACATCAATATTGGTGGTCAACACACATCCCGCGGTGATGATGGCGCCAGCGCCGAGCCGTATCGTTTCCCTTTCCATCAGGATCGCCGCGGGGTGTACCAGGGATGGGAAATCACAACCTGAATCGGCAAGGCCTTTCGCTATGTCGCGCTTTATCTGCGGATCTCCAATGGCAATCACCACCGAAACGGGATGAGCCCTCGATGCGATCTTTTCTCTACCGCCCATGACGGGAAGTCCGCCTACCTCCGTGCCCGCCGGACGGCCGTCGTCAAAAAAACCTACAGGCTCCCACTCATTCATCGCGCGGACCATCGCCAGTATCTCGCGACCAAGTCCGCCTGCACCATATATGTATAATGGTTTCTTCACCGATCTGTCTTGATTACACGCGCAGGATTGCCATAAGCCACAGCATGGTCGGGTATGTCGCGCGTCACTACTGAGCCTGCACCCACCGTACTCCATTTGCCGACCTTTCGGCCCGGAAGCACGGTTGTTCCTGCACCGATAAGCGTCCCCTCTCCTATTTCCACCGTACCACACAATACCACGCCCGGCGCCAGGTGGACGAAGTCTTCCAGAACACAATCATGATCCACCTGCGCTCCCGTATTTATGATGACGTGATTGCCCAATCGGCTTCCCGCCTGTATCACCGCCCGATGAAGGATCATATTTCCAACACCCAAGGTCGCGCGGGGCGACACGATCGCCGACGAATCGATAGCATTTCCAAACGCGTGGCTCATTATGGAGACCGCTTTCTTGCGCACGGCATTGTCACCGATGGAAACAATCGCCAGGGCGTCGGGATACGCACCGGGGTCATACGCGCCCCGTTGGGGTATGCCGAACAGTTCACCGGAATACTTTGGATCGAATACCGCCTCTACGCGGTGGCCTGCAGACAAAAGGCTGTCGAGCACGACCCGTGCATGTTCACCTCCCCCATGTAATATAATGTGCTTCAATTCGAAATCTGTGTATGATGGTTCTAGTCGTTTCCGGTGAATCTCTTCATGGTGACCGTACCCTCTCCGCTGATACCTTCTGCACGCAAAACCCTGATAATCGTCAAAAATAGGATTTTCATGTCTAACCTAAACGACAAATGATCGACATACCAAACATCCAGGGCAAAACGATCTTTCCAGGACACGGTATTTCGTCCGTTGACCTGGGCCCAGCCCGTGATCCCGGGTCGCACTTCATGGCGCCTGCGTTGCTCAGCACTGTACAACGGCAAGTACTCTATCAACAGCGGACGAGGGCCAATCAACGACATGTCTCCCTTGAGAACGTTGACCAGTTGAGGAAGTTCATCGATCGAGGTCTGCCGGATAAGCTTTCCCACTAATGTCAAACGAACGTCATCCGGAAGCAGGGTACCCTCGGCGTCGCGTTCATCCGTCATGGTCTTGAACTTGATCAGGTTGAATACCTTCTCGTTGAGGCCGGGTCGCGGTTGGATGAACCAAACCCTTCCCTTGTTAGCGATAATGAGCACGATGATCGCCAACAACGTGACGGGCGAAGTAATGACCAACAGAACAAGCGCAGCAATGAAATCGAACAGGCGTTTGAGGAAATGACGGTACACAAACTTGTTTAAGGCAAAAATAACCAGAAAGGGCCAACGTTCCGAACCCTTGCGGAAGGAGGCGGCTCCAGCGTGGGATCATTCACGCAAATACGCCCGATATTCCTTCAGAATCTCCTTCCAGACGTATCCCTGGTCATAATGATCACAAACAAATTCACGGGCGCGGAATGAAAATGCCTCGCGAAGGTCGCCACGCGTCGCGAGCGTTTCCATGGCAGCCTGCAGTTCGCCGACATCCTTCGGCTTAACAACCAAACCTGTCTCGTTATGCCGTATGATCTCGTTGCATCCATTGATATCGCTGACGATGCACGGAATCCCCATACAACAAGCCTGCATCACCACATTGGGAAATCCTTCGCGATAACTTGGAAACACAAAGACATCGCCCGCCAGCAGCGTTGGCCGCACGTCGCTCACATAGCCTTGCACAATAATCCGTCGATTATCGACGATGATCTGACGCGTTTTGTCGGATATCGGATCCAATTCATCTTCAAACGGGCCGGTCAGCAGAAGGTAGACGTTCGATCGCAAGGATGAAACGTGAAATGCTTCCACGAGTTCGTTGACCCCCTTGTCTCGAACAATACGGCCGATGAACACAAACACGAGCGCGTCATCGGGTATAGTGTATTGATGGCGAACGGACCGCGCCTGCGAGCGCAACGCGTCGGTGGGTGTAAAAAACCGGGTATCGATACCGTTGGTGCTCCCGTTTCCAATTATTTTGATCGGCGTGCGTGTTCGAATATGCCGTTCAATGAATGATTTCAGTCCCGTCGAGTTGGGATAGACCGCCGTGGCGCATGCGTAAGTGATCTTCTCCGTCAGCACGAGTACGGCCCTTACAAATCCCCGACGTTCCATCAAAGGCAAACCGGCCACGGTATGAAGACGTATAGGTACACGGCAAATCCAGGCCGCAAGCATGCCAAGCAGTCCGGCCTTTGGTGTGTGCGTGTGAACAATGTCGGGCTTGAACGTGCGGATAACACTAACCAACTTGATCAATGCCACCAAATCGCTCAACGGTGCGATCGTGCGGGTCATCCTCACCACGCGATGAGTGATACCCTCTTGCAGCAGCGAATCGACTTCCGGCCCGTCCGACGACACAGCCATCACCTCGAAGCCTTCGGCCATCATAAAATGGAGCTGGCCCCTCAACAACAGCTTCAGAGAAATGGGTACGGTGGTGATGCGTAAGAGACGGGGTTTATTCAATCGAACAAATTTTGGCCGTTAAGTTAGCAACTGTGCGCATTCCTGGCGGTAGTATTCGCAGACAGCCGCAGCCCCGCCTCAGCCAACTCCCCCATATTCATGCTTCCCATCCCGTAACGTTCGCGGCACTGCCTGAAGTGGTGAAGGATTCGTTTAAGGCC
>CAZIAG010000176.1:0-7719 GCA_964537375.1 uncultured Roseivirgaceae bacterium | reverse complement strand
GGAAGCGATCGCCTGACCAGGTTCAGCACGTTGATCGATGCGATGCGGATGTTCAGCAACCGGTCATTCGAAAGTTGTAGTTTTCGTGCGATCGTTTGGGACTCATCAGCGAGGGCGATCCACACCGTACCGACCGGCTTGTCGGGTGTTCCTCCCTCGGGTCCGGCGATTCCGCTTGTCGCGACACCTATGTTGCTTCCAAATTTTTGACGGACGGATATTGCCATCAATGTGACCACTTCTTCACTTACGGCTCCATGTCGTTCCAGGAGATTCCGGTCGATACCGAGACCTTCGATCTTTATTTCGTTGTCATACGGGATGATGCTTCCACGAAAATAGGCCGAGCTCCCCGGGATGCTCGTCAAAAGGTGTGAGAGATAGCCACCCGTGCAGCTTTCAGCCGCAGCTATGGTGAGCCCCTCGGCCCGTAACCGATCACCGACAACCGCTTCAAGGGGACGTTCTCCCAGACCATATATATATTCGCCGGCCAGGGGCCGAAGTCTTTCGATGAGGGCGGCGGCTTCCGATGCAAGTATTTCCGGGTCCCTGCCCGTGCCTGTCAATCTCAGGCGCAGTTCTCCAATGCCGGGTAGGTAGGCGAGTTTGAATCGAGATGGGAGCGACGCTTCCCATGATTGGATACGTTCGGCAAGGAAGGATTCACCAATGCCTACGGTGCGAATCACGCTGTGATGAAGAACGGGGGGATTGAAAAAAGCTTTCAATTTCGGGATGACAATCTCGGTCATCATGGCTTTCAACTCGTGAGGCACGCCCGGCATAGACACGAAGACCTTGTTGTTACGGGTAAACCACATGCCAGGTGCCGTACCCAGCCGATTCGTTATCTTCTCACAACACTCGGGTAATTCTGCCTGCTTGCGATTGACTTCGGAGAGTTCTCTCCCACGACTTTTGAAAAATGCCGTCACCTCCGCCAGGGCTTCTTCGTGAATTCTTAGTCCGCATTGGAAGTACTTCGCCAGACAGGGTTTGGTGAGATCATCGCTCGTTGGACCGAGCCCGCCACTGATCAACACTACATCCGCACGCGACTCCGCCAGTTTGAATGCATCCAGGATGTCGACTTCGACATCCCCGACGGTTGTTTTCCAAACCACCTTTATTCCGGCATCGCTTAATGCGCTGCTCATCCAATGTGAATTGGTGTCAAGAACCTGGCCATAGAGGAGTTCATCCCCGATGCACAACAGCTCTGCGCGAACCTCTTTCATTTATCAATAATTTTTTTTCGGGTCGTACAACATCCGATCGGTCAGGCCCGTCATCAAGTCAGACGAACAAATAATGAATGCATGAGAACGACAAAAATAGCGTTTCCCTTAGAAACACAACTTCTATTGCTCGTAGCCTTTGTTTTCACAGCCTTTTCCTGCGATACGCTTGAGCCACCACAGCCTTGTCTACCGATTGGCGTTTTGGAACGAGTACAGCATCTCTTCGCAACCACATTTTTCGTACAGTCTCTAACGGGATGGGGAGTGATGGTCCTTTGCTGCTGAAACCGCACGGTGACGGAGTAAGTATTGGGTTGGTATTGCAGGGCAGATCAGATTGAACCGGGGGAAATTGTGACGACAATTCTTAAATTTCGAGAAACGGAACGATATGGAATTGTCGGCCCTTGAATGGCAAAAGCAAATCTACCTGAATGGATTTTCGGGGATGACCCCGCAGGTCCCGATCGATAGTGCCGCGTTGGAAAATGCTGCCCGCGTTGCGATGCCTCCAAAGGCGTTTGCTTACGTTGCTGGGGGAGCGGGGAATGAGAGCACTGTTCGGGAGAACCGCAGGGCGTTTGAACGCTGTCGCATCGTTCCCCGAATGCTTTGCGACGTCGGTACCCGCGACACTTCTGTGTCCCTGTTTGGCCGAAGACTTCCCGCTCCTTTTTTGTTGTCACCCATTGGCGTCCTGGAACTTGCCCATCCTGAAGGAGATTTGGCGGTTGCGCGTGCGGCTGCGGCAATGGGAATTCCTTTTATTTTTTCCAACCAGGCATCTTACCCGATGGAGCAAACTTCTAGCGTGATGGGGAACAGTCCGCGTTGGTTCCAACTCTATTGGAGTAAAAACAACGACCTGGTTGCGAGTTTTCTTGCGCGTGCTGAACAATGTGGATGTGATGCCATCGTGGTGACATTGGACACAACGATGCTCGGGTGGAGGACGCGTGATCTCGACCTCGGCTACCTGCCATTCCTGGAGGGAAAGGGGATCGCTCAATACACGTCTGACCCTGTATTCCAGAAGATGCTGCGGATGCCGGATACCGGACCAAACGTCAAACAAAGAGTATCGTGGGAAACGATTCGCGGACTTGTCAGTATGGTCAGAAAATACCCCGGCAATGGGTTTATCCGAAAACTGCGCTCGGGTGATCCCATCAAGGCCGTTCGTACGTTCATATCGACCTATTCTAATCCGTGCACGACATGGGAAGATTTGAAGTTCCTAAAGGATAACACACGACTTCCGGTCTTGCTCAAGGGAATACTTCATCCGGACGATGCGCGAAAAGCGGTGGACTTCGGAATGGACGGTATCATCGTTTCCAACCACGGTGGACGCCAGGTGGACGGGGCTATCTCGACATTTGAGGCTTTGCCGTCGATTGTAGAAGTTGTGGGCGGAAAGGTACCCGTCCTGCTCGACAGTGGGATTCGGGGCGGGGCCGATGCGTTTAAGGCGTTGGCAATCGGCGCTACGGCTGTCTGCATTGGCCGTCCTTACGCATATGCCCTGGCTATTGCGGGTGAAGAAGGTGTGTACAGTCTGCTTCGTGGAATATTGGCTGATTTTGAATTGACCATGGGACTGGCCGGATGTCGCAGTGTCGGTGAAATCGATGAATCCATGGTTCGTTCATCCTTTTGACAATGAATGTGGTATGACCTAAAGTCCTATCTTTGCGTGCTGGACCAATGAACAACGTGTTATGACTCGAATAGTTTTCTTCACTTGCGTCTTGATATTTGGTGCGTGCACCTCTGCGCAGATAAACCAAACCCTTGGCGACATCAGCAAGGGTATGGGCGGTTCGCAACCGTTAACCACCGCTGAGGTTGCTGAAGGTCTTAAGGAGGCGTTGATTAAAGGCATTTCTACCGGCGCGGAGCGAGTCTCGCAGGTTGACGGATATTTCAAGAACGCTGAGATCAAGATTCCATTCCCACCCGATGTGAAGAAAGTGGAAGAGCGCCTGAGGCAAATCGGGTTGGACAAACAGGTGGATGAATTTATTCTCACGCTTAACCGCGGTGCAGAAGAAGCGGCTAAGGAAGCAAAACCAATCTTTGTTTCAGCGATCAAGGCGATGACTATCGAAGATGCGTGGGGGATCCTGCGCGGCGATGAGGATGCAGCTACTCAATATCTTAAACGCACAACTTCCGCACAGTTAAAAGAGAAATTCAAACCGGTAATTCAAAGCGCGCTGAACAGGGTGAATGCCACGCGTTACTACAGCGATATCGTTAACCGGTACAATCAACTTCCAATGGTCCAGAAAGTGAACCCCGATCTGGATGATTATGCTACCGACCGTGCGATCGAAGGACTGTTTATTATGATCGCCAGGGAAGAGAAAAATATTCGCGAAAATCCTGTGGCGCGAACCACCGAGCTCCTCAGACGCGTTTTTGGATCGTAGCAGCGCAGGGAATTCAAGACAACTCAATTAACCACCAGACAGACATGAGCCTTTTCAAGAAACATCAGTCCGTGATCGAAAAAGCGATAAGTGCATTGCATGAACGGATTTTTTTCGCGGCGTTCCCTGAACATCCATCGCCGGCAATCTACGGGGAAACTGCCGACGCAGATGGACAAAAGAATTTCAAAACTTTCCTTGGAAAGCGTTTCGAGGAACTGAGACAGCCCGATCCGGAAGGCTGGACGGGACAGGAAGAGTCGCCCTACCTCCAGGAAGCACTGAAGATCAGCTACCCGACTTTTTCGCCGGAGACATTAATCATCCGTGCTAAGCATGCGTTCGACAATTGGCGCAAGGTACCGGCAGATGAACGCGCAGGTATTCTCGCTGAATCACTTGATCGCTTGAAGTCTCGATTCTTCGAGATTGCATACGCAACGATGCACACCACCGGGCAGGGCTATATGATGGCCTTTCAGGCTTCGGGTCCTCATGCCGCTGATCGTGCTCTTGAGGCGATTGCGGCCGGGTACGAAGAGCTGCGCCGCTTCCCTGCAAATGCGCTTTGGGATAAACCCATGGGAAAATATAACATTCAGCTCAACAAGGAATGGCGCGCGGTGCCGAAAGGCATTTCCCTTGTCATCGGGTGCTCCACTTTCCCAACCTGGAATTCGGTGACGGGAATCTATGGCAGCCTCATTACGGGAAATACGGTGATTGTGAAACCTCATCCGGGGGCTATTCTTCCCATCGCGATTTTCGTGGCCGAGATCCAGAAAGTGCTTGCTGAAAACAACCTGGATCCGAATGCCTGCCAGTTGGCGGTCGATACGTTTGATCGTATGATCACAAAAGAGCTGGCTGAACACCCCGATGTGAAGTTGATCGACTACACGGGTAACTCCACTTTTGGAAACTACCTGGAAGGGTTGAAAGGCAAGACGGTCTTCACGGAGAAGACCGGGGTCAATTCGGTGATTCTTCATTCAGTAGAGGATATCGACAAAGTGGTAAATAACCTGGCGTTCTCTCTCACACTGTACAGTGGTCAGATGTGTACGGCGCCGCAGAATTTTTATATTCCCGAAACGGGTATCAAGAGTTCAAACGGGATTGTAACATTCGATGAGTTCGCGCAAAAGTTTGTAGACAGTATCAATTCATTGGTTGATAATCCAAAGGCCGGACCCTTTGTACTGGGCGCGATCCAGAACCCGAAGACCTGCGATCGCATCGCCGAAGCTGAAAAATTGCAGGGAAAGGTTTGGCTGAAGTCGCGGACTATAGCGAACCCGATGTTCAATAATGCGAGGGTATCTACGCCCGTTGTCATCGAGGTGGATACGGCTAAGAAGGACGTCTTCAGTAAAGAGCTTTTCGGACCAATTGCCCTTCTTATCAAGACAAAAGACATCAACGAATCGATTGCTCTTGCCCAGGAGATGGCGATTCGCCACGGCGCTATTTCGTGCGGTGCCTACACGACTGATCCAGCCATTCGGGAAATTATCGCTGATCAGATGGCGCTGGCTGCGACTCCGGTGTCGTTCAACCTGACCGGAGGTATCTACATGAATCAGAACGCAGCGTTCTCCGACTTCCATGTTACGGGTGGTAACCCGGCGGGCAACGCGTCGTTCACGAACCCCGAGTATGTAACGAAACGTTTTACCTGGGTGGGTCACCGGGAGCCCGTGAAGGCGTGAACGTAAAGGAGGTTCTGAATTCTTCGGTTTAATTGGATGCGGGATTGCCAATTTACCGGTTCTCCGGTATTGGCTTTCGTCGGCATTGTCGCAATCGATCATCGGGGCCGGCGGAAACGGCAACAACGTTGATAAATCAGTGCGCGCGGAAGAAGCCCGCGCTGCTCAATCAAAGAACCACAACTTAATCGCCATCGCAAGAATGGTGACGATCATCACGCGTTTGATCCAGCGTTCACCTTTGTCAACACTCCAGCGGCTTGCGTACCACCCGCCAAGGGCGTGTCCGACGGCCAGGACGAAAGCGACGTCCCATCGTATCATGTCCTGGAGGGCAAATACAAGAATGGCGACGACGGTGTAGATGATGGCGGAGAATACCTTGACATAATTGGTTTTAACGAGATCAAGGTGATTGACACTGGTTAGTGTGGCAATGATGAGAAACCCAATTCCCGCCTGGGCAAAGCCTCCGTAAGCGCCAATGAAAAAGAACAATATGGATCCGATGATTTGATGTTTTAGTCCGAGTCGTTCACTTGCCCGGGCTCTTACTGGATTAAAGAGGATGAAGGCCGCCGACATCAACATCATAAAGACAAAAAGTTTTCGGAACGTGTCGTCGTTGATCCGGGACGCGAGCAACGCTCCGATGACCCCACCGCCCAGGGAAACGAGACCGAGATAAAGGCTATACGGCCAGGGCAGGTGGATACCTTTGCTTCTGAATCCGCCGACGGCAAAAACGTTCTGAAACAATATGCCGACCCGACTTGTCGCGTTGGCGATGGTGATCGGGATACCCAGGAAGGTGAGGATCGGTACGGAGAAAAGGGAACCGCCGCCACCCACGGTATTGAGAAACGCAGCGACAAACCCGATGAAAATGATCAATGGAATTTCGTAAGGCTCCATAGAAAAATTCGCAAAAGATAGCTATTTGGTGAATAATTTTTTCTTTCTTCTTACGTTATGATGGCGAGTTGAAGGAGCGGTGCGGATGCGAACGATTCCAACGACCTAATGAGGCTACTGTTTCTCGTTTTCCTTCTTTGCCACGGATTTGTTTGCTATTCGCAAAGGAAGCTACCCTTCATTAGAACGTTTCAATTTTCGCTGACGCCTGGCATCGGTACCAACGGCATGAATCCAGGCGGTTACACGAACTATTTCTCCCTGAACTTGACTTCTGGATATTCCGGTGCCAATTATTTTTTTGAAGCGGCGTTGTTTTCCAATCTGAACGAGCGTGAAACGCGCGGCCTCCAGGTCGCCGGTATCGCCAACGTGACGGGGGGCAACGCTTTTGCCGGAATGACCGATAAGGAAAAAGATGCAAAGGTCCGTACAGGCTTCGAGGCTAACCTCACCGGCCTACAGGCTTCAGGCATCGCCAACGTTGTGCTCAACAACGTATTTGGATCACAAATCAGCGGAGGTGTGAATGTGACCAAAGGGGCATTGCTTGGTTTTCAGCTCGCGGGGATTTCCAATACAGTGTACAAATATTCGTTTGGAGTGCAACTCGCAGGATTGTACAATGTGTCTGCCGCGTCGATGGATGGCGTGCAATTGTCGGGGTTATTCAATATCACAACGAACGAATTGTATGGTGTACAAATTGGGATGATCAACAGGGCCGTCATTATCCAGGGTGCTAATTCCTATCCGGCGACAACGGAGCCGACAGGGGTGCAGATTGGCGTGATCAACGTGGCCACAAAGAAAATGAACGGTTTCCAGATTGGCCTGATCAACAAGGCAGGCGTGATGCAGGGTACACAAATCGGCCTCATCAATATTTTCAGAAACGGGAAAGATCCTTATACCCGAAACGGCACAGCGATCGGACTGATCAATGCAGGCCAGGTGGTTCATTTGTCTGCATACGCAAGCGATCTCTTCGTCGGAAATATTGAGATCGCAACAGGTACAGAAAAAAATGCACGGGTAAATGGGGAGAATACCGTGAGAATGATCATGAATGCATTGATCTATGCAAATGACCCTGTGTTTCTAAGCGACCGGGAACAATGGGCGGTGGGGTACGGAATCGAAAAGATGTATTTCAATCGCTCGACTGCTCCGGGTATGGGGTATTTCAGATTTATTTCCTTCGGTGCCGATTTTTTGCATATCAACCGTCAACGCGGAAAGTTGACCAAAGCGTTGAACCTGCTGATCCGGCCCAATATTTCGGTTGGGTCGCGATTGAACCCAAGGAACCGTCACGTTTATGTTATGCTGATTGCAGCATACAACTATCTCATTTCGAAAACGGATGCGTACGTGGAATCGATCGGTGGATCCGCCAAAACAAGAATTGCC
>CAZIAG010000175.1:0-7726 GCA_964537375.1 uncultured Roseivirgaceae bacterium | reverse complement strand
TCTTCTTTATCGAGGGTTACTGACTTGATCTCTGCTTCGAGCATCTCATTGAAGCCAGGACGATCCAGGGATGAAGCCCATTGAAAATAGGTTCCGCGATGGTTTTGCTTTTCTTCCGGGTAAAGTTCCAGTTCCTTCTCGAGGTAAGCCATGGCTTTTTCCAGGTTTGAGTCTTCCAACCCTGTCTGGTAGTAGTAGTACTGGTAGAAATAGGCAAGGGCGGCATTGCTGCCTTTCACAGGCTTACCGTTTTCATACATCTGAATGAAATACCCGTTACCGCCATTGGTATCGTACGCATCACCGGCGTAGAAGCCAAGCTGGATAAACGTCGTTTCCTTGGTGGTGGCGATGGTTGCCGTGTACTTATCTCCCTCTTTTTTCAAAACAAGGTCTTCGCCTTTGCGACCGTCCTCGGAAACGAGGAGATAGAGGGCCTCAACGGGGGCCGTCGGATTAGCAATCTGGCCTGACGGCACATAGTTGACCACAACGACGTCTCCGGGCTTTGGCTGGGCGGGGGTGTACGTAAAATTCCCCTGTGCTTTTGCCAGCACGGCGGCAGCCATCAGGATCACGGTCATGGTCGGGAGTCTTAGTTTCATAAAAATCGTGTTTAGGTTGATGGATTATAAGACCATCGATGAGATGATTCTTTCCGGAATTTAGTTTTAATCTCGCGTTCAAACGGATAGGGCATGATAAGTGGTGCCGTTAAGCGGTTAAGCGGTTCCAGATCGAAACAGGTTGAATTTTGGTTCCGCCGCGTCCGAAAAGGGACACACCAAATACCCCATCCGAAGTGAAGGGGGGTAAACGCAAATTGCTGTGTCTGCTATTTCCAGATGCCCGCTTTCCTGACAAGTTCATCTAGAGCTAGTCTTCCTCTGCAGAATCCTGCACAAGTGCCCGTTCAGCGATACCCTGCGACCTCGCAATGGCGGCTACACGCCCCTGGTTATTAAACAGCACACCCGGCGCATCTGAAGAGATGGGGTCGGCGTATGCCGCTTCAAGGGAGATGACCTTCCAGCCCTTCGAAATCAGCAGGCGAATCAAATCACCTAAAAAGAGCGCCGCAAGATCGTTTTCATGGAGCAATAGAACATGCCGGGTGATCGCGACATCACGTTCCCGGCAAGGTACCAATCATAATTATCGACCGTGACATATCCATTTGAAAGCCCCAATGTTTGTAACGCGCGCCGGATGCTGTCACGTGCGCCTACCGTACGACCTACGTCGAGAAATGGGTAACGAAAACCACGGCTTGAAGGGTTGGCATCTCACGGAGGATAGCATCCGCTTTCCGGATATCGGCGCGGTAGTCAATCATGCCGAGCGAGTTGATCCGCTGGTGCGAATGTGTGTGGTTGGCGAGAAGATGCCCTGCTGCCGAATATTGCCGGAGGCGATCCATACCGGTATCGTCGATGTTTTGGGTTACGACAAAAAGGCGACCTGTTCGACTCGATTATGGTTGAGCTGGTCCAGGATGCGCTGCGTTCGTTCAACTCCTGCAAAGTATCCGCCGCCAGTTGTGGGAGCATCGTCGAAAGTGAGAGTGATCTCCTGGGCCACCGATAAGCTAGCCGTAAGCAAAAAGGAGGCGGGCAACGCGGCAAACGATTGTCATTCGTGAATAGGCTTTTTGGTAAAGGTATTGACTTCGTTGCTATTTTCATCAGGAGGCGTCCGCTGATGCGTGGAATGTTGTCGCTATGTTGGCCAGGCAACATGGCTTCGGTGAGCGTTGTCGCGCGAGGAATGCTATCCTGAAAGTCGGAGTTACTGCGTCGCAAAGAAAAGTCCAGGGGTGATAAGAAGTTGAAGGGGGTCGGCGGAAAGATGCTTTGAAGCATCAAAAAGAATCGGGGTGTAGAAGTCAGTCCACACCCCGATGGTCAGCTCAAAACGGTTGACTTGTGGGCTTCCGGACGTACATTGCGGTAATAGGAGTCCAGGATCAGGCTTACAATCGACTTAATGTCCAGTTCATTTTCCTCGACGGTGTACTTTAACACGCCGTTTTCGTACAAATGGAACTGGCGCCGGCCTTCTGTTTCCTCGATCCTGTAGCTGTACGGCCGCCCTTTGTAATATACTTCTTTCATAGCTCTGCGTTTAGCGGTAGTATTTTAAAATAGCATGCCTACAATCGTTTGCGGTTTTGCCGAAAACGACGTTGCGTCGATTGCCTGCTTCGCGCTGCTTAAAGCAAGCGGCCTTTGGTTTCTACCCCACACGCGTTTAGGTGTCCACCCTTCAATGTCAATTCATGACGTTGCGGGTAGTCTTTACGTTGTACGGAATAGATGTTTGCCGGTTGGCTGGTAAACACATCATTGGGAGATGATCCACGTTCTTATTCAATCATGAATGTACTATTTCCAAAGTGATTGAATATTTCCGAAGCACTTTGCTCCCATACAATGCGTTAAATTTGTGTATTACTTTTTGCGGCGTCTGAATTTTTTTCGCGGCATGAGGGACGCGGTTCAGCCAAATCGCTGAACAACGTTGAACTTATTTAACTGTACCAATAGCTTACCTGGAGCAGAAGGATTATGTGGAGGAGACTGTTATTTGTTACGGCCGGGATTTCATTTTTTAACATTGATTCACCAGCCCAAACGCTGGAGTCGATTGCCTTATTAAGGCAAGACACGATTCCGAGGGATACGATCAAGGAAACGCCAGCATCCGTTCCTGTTGCGAACGATCAGCTGTCGGCACCCGGAAAGTATTATAGTCTGTTGCGCCACAAAGACGTCACCCGTGAGGGTATGTTTACGGTGCACCGCGTGAAAGACAACTATTACTTCGAAATTCCCGACAGTATCCTCGGTCGGGATATTCTTGTCGTAGGACGTATTGCCCAGGGCGCCGCAGGGGTGAGGGCAGGCTATACGGGATACGCGGGTGACCAGATCGGAAATACCATTATTCGATTCGAGAAAGGCCCCGGACATAAACTCTTCCTCCGTCGAATCACCTACGAAGAACATGCTGGTGATACATCAAATGCCATGTATCACGCGGTGGTTCGGTCAAATCTTCAGCCCCTCGTCGCTGCCTTTGGTATCGGCGCTTACAATCCCAATGGAAAAAGCAGCGTGATTGAGGTGACCGACTACATCAACGGCGACAACGACGTCTTTTTCTTTAACACTTCCGCCCGCAAGAGTATGCGCGTCGGAAGTATGCTAAAGAACATGTCATATATCAAGGATGTAAACGCTTACCCACAAAACGTTGAAATCCGGACGATCAAGACCTATACGCATGCGGCCAACGGTGAAACGTTTACACTCGAACTAAACACCTCGATGGTACTGCTGCCTGAAGTGCCCATGCGCAAGCGCTATGCGGATCCTCGTGTGGGATATTTTACGGAAAGGTACACCGACTACAACGCCAATCCCCAGGGGGTAAAGGTCGTGAGCTATATCAAACGTTATCGTCTCGAGCCAAAAGCTGAGGATATTGAGAAATACAAACGTGGAGAGTTGGTGGAACCGAAAAAGCCGATCATTTATTACATCGACCCGGCCACTCCTAAGAAATGGGTTCCCTACCTTATCAAGGGCGTGGAAGATTGGCAGGTTGCCTTCGAACGGGCCGGATTCAAAAATGCGATTCAGGCCAAAGTAGCCCCGACATTGGATGAAAATCCTCATTGGAACCTGGAGGATGCCCGACACTCGGCAATTGTTTATAAGCCGTCGTCCATCGCGAACGCGGCCGGCCCGATTATCACCGATCCGCGAAGTGGTGAGATACTGGAGAGCCATATCAACTGGTTCCATAACCTCATGTCTATCCTTCGTACATGGTATTTTGTTCAGTGTGCACCGAGTGATCCACGCGCCAGGAACGTCACTTTCGACGACGAGTTGATGGGCGAATTGATCCGGTCGGTCGCGGCGCATGAAGTTGGGCATTCGTTGGGACTTACCCATAACTTCGGAGCCAGCTCTACCGTGCCGGTGGAGAAACTTAGGGACCGCGAATGGGTTGAGGAACATGGACACACGCCGTCTATTATGGATTACGC
Source organism: uncultured Roseivirgaceae bacterium (assembly GCA_964537375.1). Lineage (GTDB taxonomy): Bacteria > Bacteroidota > Bacteroidia > Cytophagales > Cyclobacteriaceae > Chryseosolibacter. The sequence continues at coordinate 3,669 of CAZIAG010000175.1, read as the reverse complement.
CCGATTCAACTATGTCGCGCAACCTGAGGACAGCGTCGGGGAACGCGGCCTGATCTCAAGGATCGGCGAGTACGACCTGTGGGCAATCGAATGGGGGTATCGCTGGTACCCCGAATACACACCTGAGGAAGAAATCCCTGTACTGACCCAAATGGTGAGTGAAATGCAATCGGACCGAAGTCTCTGGTATGCGTCTGAGATGAGCACGGAAGATCCGCGTACGCAAACCGAAGACCTTGGTGACAACGCCATGAAGGCGGGTCAGTACGGCATCAAGAATCTGAAACGAGTGATGAACAACATCCTCGATTGGACGTACGCCGAGAACGACGGGTATCGAAACTTGAAAGAAATATACAGCGGGGTGACTCAGCAGTTCGAATACTATGTCGGCCATGTGCTGAAGAACATCGGCGGAACTTACTACACAGCGAAGTCACCCGGTGATGCCGGAAGGGTTTACGAAATGGTACCGAGGGACAAACAGGAAAATGCACTGAAGTTCCTGGAAGACCACGTGTTTCGGGCTCCAGTCTGGTTGGTCGACACCGCCGTGCTGGCGCGAGTAGGCCTGTCTCCAACCCAGATCATCAACCGGTTCCAGAAAACGGCCCTGGATCACCTTTTGAGTACAACGACCTTGACTAAACTGGCCAATCATGAGGCCATGTATCCGACAGAAGCGTACAGACTGATCGATTATCTGAATGATATCGACCAGTCCATGTGGTCCGAACTGGAATCCAACAGGCCTATCGACCGCTATCGCAGGAGTTTGCAGACGGCGTACGTGCAGACCATGATCAAGTTGTCCGGTGAGTCCGGTGCAGAGTACCGCGATGTTGCGCCTTTGGTGAGAGCGAAGCTCGTGGAAATCAAGAGCAAGGTGAAGAAGGGTATCCAAAAGTCAAAAGACGACGTGACAAAATACCACCTGCAATACATCTACGACGCTTTGGAGGAGAGCGGGAAGGCCTGATCGTTGTCCTTCAACCCTTTTTATTCCCATTGGTCGACAGCGCGCGCAGCGAAAACGTTGTGGTGCGGATTTTGAGTCGTAAAGCCGGGGAGAGCGAATATTTTTTTGTTAATTTCCTTTTGAAGGGCAACCAATGGATCATGGCCGAACCGTTTTCAGCGTTATCACGGGAAAACCTTTGTAATAAACTGCGTCATACGCATTATGATGTGCTCGTGATTGGTGGAGGAATTACGGGAGCCGGCATCGCCCTTGACGCTGCTACACGCGGCCTCAAGACCGCCCTGGTCGAGAAACGGGATTTTGCATTTGGTACCAGCAGCCGCTCTACCAAACTGATTCATGGTGGCCTCCGGTATCTAAAGCAATTGGAGTTTGGGCTAGTCAAGGAGGTAGGGAGTGAACGGGCCGTTGTCCATCGCCTTGCTCCTCATCTTGTCGTTCCTGAAAAGATGCTGCTACCGCTCTACGAAAAGAAGGGCCTGGGTTATTGGCTTACCTCAATCGGACTGATGGTGTATGACTTTCTTGCTGGTGTGCGTCGATCCGATCAACGGCGAATGCTGACCCGTGCGCAGACACTACGTCGCGAACCTTTGCTGGCGCCGGAGGGAGTGAAGGGCAGTGCCCTTTACGCCGAATACCGCACTGACGATGCCAGGCTTACCCTCGAGATCGCAAAAACCGCCGCTGCTCAGGGTGCTCATGTGATTAACTACACGCGTGTATACGGCTTTGTCTACGAAAGCGGATCGCTCGCGGGTGCCGAGGTCGTCGATGAGTTGTCGGGATCGCGCTACACTATTTCATCCGATGTTGTCGTCAGTGCAGCGGGACCCTGGGTCGACGAACTGCGTCAGATGGATGAATCCCAAAACGGAAAGCGATTACACCTGACAAAAGGGGTGCACGTAGTATTTCCAAGGGAGAAACTACCGGTCAAACAGGCTGTATACTTCCAGGTCGAAGATGGAAGAATGATCTTCGCTATTCCGCGGGGCCGCACCACCTATGTTGGTACAACGGATACGAATTACGACGGGGATAAGGACACCGTGATCACGACACGGGAAGATGCTGAGTACCTGCTCCGAGGAATAAACTCGACATTCCGGGAAGTTGAACTCACCCTGGACGACATAGAATCCAGTTGGGCCGGGCTTAGGCCGCTCATTCACGAGGAGGGTAAGGCGACTACCGAACTTTCTCGACGTGACGAAATCTTTGTGTCGCCGTCAGGACTTATATCGATAGCAGGAGGTAAGCTAACGGGCTACCGGAAGATGGCCGAGCGCGTGGTGAACCTGATCGTGAAGAAACGGTTTCCGCAACGGCGTTTGAAAAAATGTTCTACCGCTAACCTACCCCTCGCGGGCGCCGGGTTTGTCCATCGACGCGAGGTAAGAAAGTATCGAAATACCGTCCGCGAAGCCTTGAAACCTTATTCACTGCGCCAACACTTACCGGATCAACTGGTCGAAACCTTTGGCAAGCAGACCGATCACATTCTGAACTACTTCTTGAACCATCCAATGCCGGATGACCCGGAGCTGGGACTCTTGCTGGCCCAGGCCTGGTTCACTATCCGGCATGAAATGACGGTTAGTGCGGACGACTTCTTTGTGCGACGCACGGGTCTTTTATTCTTTGATATCCACCAGGTAATGACGTACAAACAGGCCGTTGCATCTTTTATGAAAGAGCAGTTGAGCTGGGATGATGCCACCTGGCAGCGGGAGCTGAAAAAGGTGGATGATGCAGTGGCTGAGGCCACCAGTTGCCGAAGCCCGGTCAGTCATCCCGGCTGACATTCTGCCGTACTTTGACAAGGTGGTAAATGCCACCGATTTGTGCTATTTTGTTCCCGTCCAATGAGTAAGAGAAAACAAGTCAAGACGAAGAGTGGTGACCTCTGGGGAATCGACATGGGCGGTACGAAGATCGAGGGAGCGATTCTCAAGCGCACAGGCAAACAGGAGGTGTTGTTTCGCGACCGCGTGCCGACCGAAGCTGACCGTGGCTATGAACATATTCTGCACCAAACCCGGATGTTGTTTGAGATGATGTGCGATAAGGCGGGATACCGCCCGATGAGAGTCGGAATTGGAACGCCGGGTGTTCATGACCCAAAACTCCAGACGATGAAGAATTGCAACACGGTGGCAATGAACGGCAAACCCATGAAACAGGATCTGGAGGAGCTGCTTGGTGTGGGCGTAGAGTTGGCTAACGATGCGGATTGTTTTGCATTGGCCGAAACGCGTATGGGTGTCGTCAAAGAGCAGTTTCCTGATGCGCGTGTTGTGTTTGGTGTGATTATGGGAACGGGTGTGGGTGGCGGACTGGTCATAGATGGACGACCACTTATTGGTCTACAGGGTATTGCCGGCGAATGGGGCCACAATTTTCTGGATGAATCCGGCGGACCGTGCTATTGCGGAAAATCCGGCTGTGTTGAAAAAGTTATCTCTGGCCCGGCATTGGAGCGATACTACTTCAGCGAAACGGGAAATACAAAACCGTTAAAAGATATTGTCGCCCTGGCGGAATCCAAGGTCGATCCGACTGCTCAAAAGACCATGCTGAGGCTTATCGAGTTTTTCGGTAAAGCGCTAAGCGTCGTGATCAACATCATTGATCCGGATGTCGTTGTGATCGGGGGTGGCGTTGGGAAGATTGATTTGCTGTAT